>JAMWBP010000088.1 GCA_023819365.1 Candidatus Omnitrophota bacterium | reverse complement strand
AAGGGGCTATTTCAGAACTTTTGAATTTATTAAAAGAAAAGAATTATATAAAAGACAGCAAAGAAATACTTGAAAGTGTAATGGAAAGGGAGAAATTAGGTTCAACAGGGATAGGACAGGGAATAGCAGTTCCACACACTAAAACAGACCAGATTATAGACCTTGTGGGAGCAGTAGGTATCTCCGAAAATGGTATTTCATTTGATGCTCTTGATGGCGAACCTGTATATATAATCTTTCTCATACTGGCACCTACAAAATCCATAGGACTTCATCTTAAAGCACTTGCAAAGATAGCACGGCTACTTAAGGATAAAACATTCAGAAATGCCCTGAAGAAAGCAAATACATCTAAAGAAGTGTTTAATATCATAAAAGAGGATGAGGAAAGGTTAACTTCTATCTGAAAAATGAAGAAAATAAAAGGAATAGGTATCTCTCCTGGAATTGCGATTGGAAAAGCATTTGTGTTAGAATTCCCTTCTCTACAAGAGAGAGAATATATTATTGACAAATCATCTGTGGATAAAGAAATAGAGAGGTTGAATGAAGCGATAAATGCAACAGAACTACAGATTAATGAACTTAAGCAATTATTTGAGAAACAGGTAGGAAAACAATATTCAGACATATTTCTATTCCATCTTACTCTTTTGAAAGATAAGCGATTTAAAAGTGAAGTAGAAAATATCATAAAAGAAGAAAGAATAAATAGTGAAAGTGCAATCAGAAAAGTAATACATCGTATAGGCGGGATATTCAAAAAAGATACCAAAGATTTCTTTCAAGACAAACGGAGGGATATTTTAGATGTTATTGAGAGGATTATCCATAATCTTCAAGGTTATTCCTATACAGGGATAAAGGTATTCCCTGATGAAATTATTGTTGCAAGAGACCTATCTCCCAGTCAAACTGTATCAATTGATAAAAATTATATCAGGGGATTTATCACAGCCATAGGAAGTGAGACATCCCATGCAGCAATAATCGCAAAGGCACTGGAAATTCCTGCTGTCGTTGGAGGAGAGAAAATAATAACAGAGATAAAAACAGGTGATACTGTGATCATAGATGGACAGGTGGGGGAAGTTATTATAAAACCATCGAAAAAAATTATTAAAGAATATAAAAAGAAACAGGAAGAATTATCAATACGAAAGAAAAAACTTCTTTTTCTGAAGGACAAACCCTGTGAAACAATAGACGGGAAAAGGATATATCTACATGCTAATATAGAACTTCCTGAAGAGGTAGAAGCTGCAAAAAGATATGGAGCGGAAGGCATTGGACTTTATAGAACAGAATATCTCTACCTAAACAGAAATGACCTTCCCACAGAAGATGAACACTTCCTTGCTTACAAAAAAGTTGCCGAAAAGATTGGGAGTGAAAAACCTGTTATTATACGAACCATAGATATTGGTGGAGATAAATTCGTATCTGCACTTTCTGTAAGGAAAGAACTTAATCCTTTCCTCGGATGGAGGGGAATAAGATTTTCTCTGGAAAGGAAAGATATTTTTGAAACACAACTAAGGGCAATTCTTCGGGCAGCAATCTATGGAAACCTGAAAGTTATGTTCCCTATGGTTTCTACCATTGAAGAGGTAAAGATGTCTCACAGGATACTTCAGAAGGTAAAAGATGACCTTAAGAAAGAGAAGAAGAAGTTTAAGGACGATATTGAAGTAGGGATAATGGTTGAAACTCCTTCCGCAGCACTTATAACTGATAAACTTGCAGAAGAATCGGATTTTTTCAGTATAGGTTCAAACGACCTGATACAGTATACTCTCGCTGTGGATAGAAGTAATGAAAAGATATCTCACCTTTATCAACCCTGCCACCCCGCTGTTATTAAGCTTATAATGCATACTATTGAAAATGGGAAGAAAAAAGGGATATGGACGGGCCTTTGCGGAGAAATGGCTTCTATCCCTGAGATAGCATGTCTTCTTGTAGGAATGGGCATAGATGAATTAAGTATGGCACCATCCGCAATACCAGCGGTAAAAGAAAAGATAAGGACTATAAAATATAGTGCTATGGAAAGAATTGTGCAGGAAGTGCTTTTATTTGAGACCCATGAAAAGGTTTATAAATACCTTACAGACAGAACAAAAGGAGAATGAGATGGCTGTGTTTCTGGAAGATATAAAGATGTTTGATAAGCAGAATATGCTTGAAAAACTTAAAGGGTTTGCTTACCAGTGTAAAGATGGCTATTCTTTCACCGTACCTGCACTACCCTTTAAGTCAATAGAAAAGGTTATATTTGCAGGTATGGGGGGCTCTGCTATAAGCGGGGATATTATTACAACTATTGTATCTGAAAACTCTAAAATTCCATCATTTGTAAACAGGGATTATACACTTCCTTTATGGGCACATAATGAAAAAACATTGGTGGTTGCTATAAGTTATTCAGGTAATACCGAAGAGACATTGACTGTCCTGGAAGAAGCAGGGAAAAGAAAAAACTCAATAATATGTATTTCAAGTGGTGGCAAGATAGAAAAGATTGCGAGAGAAGAGAATATCCCTTTTTTAAAGATACCTCCTGGATATCCTCCGAGATGTGCATTAGGATATCTTTTTTTCTCCTGTTATAAGATAATGGAAACTTTAGGGATTGTCCATCCCTTGGAGAATAAACTTTTTATAAAAATGGAAAACTGGATTAAAAACTTTCTTCCCGAAAGCAATAATAACCTTGCAAGAAATATTGCAGAGAAACTATATAACAGGGTTGCTCTGTTCTACACCAGCAACAAATTTCTATCTGTAATTACAAGATGGAAGACACAGATTGCTGAGAACAGTAAGGCGTTTGCCTTTATAAATGTGTTTCCTGAAATGAATCACAATGAGATTATGTCCTGGCGATATCCTGAATGGTTTATAGAAAAGTGTCTCCCTGTTTTTATAATTCCTCAAAAAGAAAACCCGAGGATAAAGATCCGTTTTGAGATAACAAAAGATATTATTTTAAAGAAGCAACCAGAGATAATCAATTTAGTCCCTGAAGGAGAAGACATGATTGAAGAACTATTTTATCTCATCATACTTGGTGACTGGATAAGTTTCTATCTCGCTATATTAAATAGGGTAAATCCCACAGAGATACAAGAGATAGAACTGTTAAAGCAAAAGTTAGGAGGTTAGATATGAAAAACTTTTATCTATTTACCTCAGAGTCAGTTACAGAGGGGCACCCGGACAAAATCTGCGACCAGATATCCGACTCTATACTTGACGAGGTAATCAAACAGGACAAAAACGGGAGGGTTGCCTGTGAATGTCTGACAACAAGGGGACTTATCTTTGTTGCAGGGGAGATAACAACCACCGGATATGTGGACATACCCAGTGTTGTAAGGGACCTGCTTAAAGAGATTGGTTATATAGACCCTTCCTATGGATTTAATTGTGATGCTAGTGCTATCATTACATCCATTCAAAATCAGTCCCCTGATATCGCACTCGGAGTGAATAAGGGTGGGGCAGGAGACCAGGGTATGATGTTCGGATATGCAACTGACGAAACAGAAGAACTGATGCCAATGCCTATAACCCTTGCACATAAGCTTGTAAGACGCCTTGCCGAGGTAAGAAAAAACGGCGAACTTCCGTATTTAAGGCCTGACGGTAAATCACAGGTAACTGTTCGTTATGAAGATGGCACTCCAAGGGCTGTTGAAAGTGTAGTGCTTTCATCCCAGCATAATCCTGGTGTGAGCCATAAAAAAATTAAAGATGACCTTACAGAGATGGTAATTAAAAAAGTTATACCCGAAGAACTGAGAAATAAAAATATGAAGATATTTGTCAACCCAACAGGAAGATTTATTATAGGTGGCCCTCAAGCAGATACAGGTGTCACAGGAAGAAAGATAATTGTTGATACCTATGGTGGTGTTGGAAGTCATGGAGGTGGCTGTTTCTCTGGTAAGGACCCGACAAAGGTAGACAGGTCTGCTTCCTATATAGCAAGGTATCTGGCAAAAAATATAGTGGCTTCTGGACTTGCAAAAAAATGCGAGATACAGATTGCCTATGTAATAGGGTTGAAACAACCTGTCTCTATAATGGTAAACACCGAAGGTACAGGACTTATTCCAGATAAAGAGATAGTAAAACTGATAAGAGATAACTTTGACCTCTCCCCTTGGGGCATAATTGAAAAACTTGACCTTCTCAGGCCAATATATAGAAAGACCGCCTGCTATGGGCACTTTGGGAGAGAAGAAAAAGAATTTACTTGGGAAAAGAGGGATGCTGTTAAAATTTTTCAAAAGGGAAGATAAATGGATTTTTCAATTAAAGATATTAAATTAGCAGAACAAGGGAAAAAGAGAGTTGAGTGGGCTTTCCGGCATATGCATGTTTTAAAATTATTAAGGGCATCCTACCATAAAAATAAAATCTTCAAAGGTATGAGAATAGGATGTTGTCTCCATATTACAACTGAGACAGCAAACCTTGTTATAAATCTCAGGCAGGCAGGAGCGGATGTTCTTCTGTGTGCTTCAAATCCTTTAAGTACACAGGATGATGTAGCTGCCTACCTTGTAAAATATGAAAGAATAGGTGTATTTGGAAGATATGGTGATGATAGAAAGTCATATTATCAGAATATAAAAAATGTTATGGCAATAAAACCACACCTTGTTGTAGATGATGGATGCGACCTGATATCATCACTACATAAAAGTCCT
>JAMWBP010000087.1 GCA_023819365.1 Candidatus Omnitrophota bacterium | reverse complement strand
TTCAATACCTCTACCTCTTCCCTAATGTCACCTTCTACTGATCCCAAAAGATACAGGTGTCTTACCCTGCATATTAAGTTGTGCTACTGCCCGTGCAATCTGGGAACTGACATATTCAAAGTGCGGAGTTTCCCCTCTTATTATCGCCCCTAAACATATAACAGCATCATATCTTTCACTTTCAGCCATTCTGGAAACAGCAAAGACCGCCTCAACACTACCGGGCACCCATACAATATCAAGGTTTTCTTCACTTCCATTGTGCCGCTTAATACAATCAATCGCACCTTCCAGAAGATGTTTTGAGATAAACTCATTGAACCTGCTGATAACAACTCCAAACTTTTTACCCTTTGCATCTAAAATTCCTTCCTTTATCTTCATATTCTCCCCCCTTACTATATAATATGCCCCAACTTTCTCTTTTTCGTTTCTATATATCCCTTACAGTGATAAGTATATTCTACCACAATCGGCACCCTTTTTACTATTTTTATCCCATAGCCCTCAAGTCCTACAACCTTTCTGGGATTATTTGTAAGAAGCCGTATCCTTGTAAGTCCGAGGTCTGTAAGAATCTGTGCACCAATTCCATAGTCCCGCAGGTCCTCTGGAAATCCAAGATGCAGGTTTGCCTCAACTGTATCAAGTCTCTTCCTCTCCTGAAGGTAGTATGCCCTCAGTTTATTCTCCAGCCCTATACCTCTTCCTTCCTGTGGAAGATATATAAGAACCCCTCTACCCTCTTTCTCTATCATCTGGAGTGTCTTTTCCAGTTGCTTCCCGCAGTCACACCTCAAAGAATGAAAGATATCACCTGTAAGGCATTGTGAATGGACACGGACAAGAACACTATCATTTTTACCTTTCAGTTTAAGGGCTCCCTTTACCAATGCAAGGTGTGGATTACCTTCTATCTTATCCCTATAAAGTACAAGTTTAAACCTTCCAAAGTCAGTTGGTAGATTTACAGATAAGACCCTCTCAATCAACCTCTCTCTTTTTCTTCTGTATTCAATCAGGTCCTTTATCGTAATAATCTTCAATCTGTGCTTTTTTGCAAATTTTATAAGGTCAGGAATACGTGCCATTGTCCCATCATCCTTCATTATCTCGCACAAAACCCCGGAAGGATAAAGACCTGCAAGTTTTGCTATATCTACTGCTGCTTCTGTATGTCCTGCCCTTACAAGTACACCACCATCCTTTGCCCTGATAGGGAATATATGTCCCGGCCTTGCAAGGTCTTCTGGCTTTGTATCCTTATCTACAAGAAGTTTTACTGTAAGAGCCCTGTCTGATGCAGATATACCTGTTGTTCCGCCTTTTGCAGGGTCAACAGAAACAGTAAAGTCGGTCCTGTGCAATGCAGTATTATCTAAACTCATAGGAGGGAGTTTTAACTGTTCTATCCTTTCTGTTGTAAGTCCAACACATATAAGCCCGCGGGCATACTTTGCCATAAAGTTTATATCTTCAGGAGTGACCTTCTCAGATGCCTTTACAAGGTCCCCTTCATTTTCCCTTGCCTCATCATCAACAATAATAACAAACTTCCCTTTTTTTATATCTCTTATCGCTTCTTCTATTGTGCTAAAAAATTTTTTATTTTCCCTCATTTTAATCTAAGTTTATAAAGTTCTACTGCATTGTCATAGAACCATCTCTTTATAATATATTCTACATCCTCTTCATTTAATTCCCCATCTTCCAATCTCTTTGCCAGAACTTTCGCTATATCTTCCTCTGCCATTGTCAGATGTCCATAAATCTTTTCCAGAGAAGAACAACGATAATCCCCTCCAAATGCAAGTATTTTGTTTACAGGGATAAGGTCTATCGCTTCATCAAGTGCCTCTGTTGCAAATCTCTGAGATATTATATGTGTCCAGCAAAAGTTAAGCCATACATTGGGAAACCCTTTACCCAACATAAGGGTATCTCTTACCCAGGGATATCCTAAATGGTAGATGTCAAACCTTACATCAGGATGTTTTATAAGCAGTGGTATCATATGGAGTGGATGCAGGTCACGAAAATCACCCCAGTACCCTGTATGGACTGCTACAACCATATCATATTTTCCTGCTAGATTTATCGCATAATCTGTAAGATAATTCCGCAGAAGGGTTGGCCTTGTGAAGAAGGGCCGGGTAGATATAGATACTTCCATCCTACCTGAAGATATACCATTAAAGATATCCTCTGCTTCCTTTCTGTCTGTTTCAGAATATGGAAGGGATACCATCTTCAATCCCACCGCTCCTTCTTTTTTTACCCGAACTATATATTTTTCTATCTCCAACATATAATCATCAAGAGTTCTTATCTCTACTCCCGGCGCAAAATCCGGATGGAGCAAACCTTCTTTCGTCTCAAGGTCATAAAGCATTGGCATTACAGATGTGAGGAGGTCTGTTCCAAGTTTTGTTCTACCACACTGTGTAAGGCAGGTTTTGATATTGCAGGCATCCCTCAGTATTTTTTTATAGATACCAGGTTTATTAAACTCCTGTATCTTTTGCGAAATAACGATATAGTTTTCTTCTGTTATATCATCAAACCCATAAAACTTCTTCAGAGCAATAAGAACTGCCCTGGAGTATGATGTGTGCCTTATATATTTCCAGAAAGGAGTAAACTTTTTCCACCTTATCTCAAGAGGAACATCCTGACTGTAAAGTTCATTATAGTCATTTTCTTTCATACCAGAAATAAGAAGGTCTCCTTTTGTATAATGAGAAAAAAGGGTAAAAACATCAAGGGTTTTTGATATCCTGGTATCCTCAGGTTCAAGATGTTCATGGCAGTCAATAATTTCAATCTCATCCATAAACTTCATAAGTTTTTTTTCTGTCTCAGAGAGTTTCATTATATTCATTTTGCCCTCTGCCTATCTGTCTCTCTATATATTTTGCTATAATATCCAGTTCTATATTTATTATATCCCCTGGCCTTCTGTATTTTATATTTGTATGCTCCATTGTATAAGGTATAACAAAAATTTTTATTTCTCTCCCATTAATTTCTGCAACTGTAAAAGAGATACCATCAACACCGATAGAACCACGGCAAACCACATACTTCTGGAATTTCTCAGGGATATAAAATCTAAGGATAGCACTGGTTCTTTCCCTGCTCAGATATTGTAAAGGTGTTTTAAAGTCAATATGTCCTGTTAACATATGCCCACCTATCCTATCTCCTAACCTCATAGCCCTCTCAAGGTTCACATAGTCCCCTGCCCTTGCATCTGAAAAACTGGTCTCTTTCAGTGTCTGCCTGCTTAAAGAAACAGTAAAAACATTATCTTTTATCTTTTCTACTGTAAGACAGACACCATTGACAGAGATACTATCACCTTCACTTATTTCATCAAAAACCTTATCTCCTGTAATATCGCACACCTTTACTCCACCTGAAGAAACAATCTTTTTTATCCTTCCAACCTCTTCAACTATCCCTGAAAACATACCCTGCCCCTTATAAAAAAGTCATTCCCGAGCATCTTTTTCTCATAATACTCTATTTTTACCGCTTCAGAGATAACTTCCCTTCCTTTACCTTCTATGGGAGAAAGAGAGTTATCTCCACCAAGTATTTTGTTTGCTGTAAATACTATTACCTCATCAGCCAGTTTTTCTTCCCAGAATGATGTAAGGGTATAACTTCCCCCTTCTACCATAATGATACCTATCTCCCTTTTGTAAAGTTCATCCATCAAGTATTTCAGGTTCAATCTTCCTTGTTCCTCAGATATCTTTACCACATCACATCCTTTCTCCCTGAGAAAATATCTTATTTTTTCCTCTTTTGCTTTTTCTGAAATAACCAGTAAAACTTTACTGTTCTGGTTTTCCCATATTTTAACATCTTCCGGTATTTTAAGATGCGGGTCTATTACTATCTTCCAGTATCTTTTCCTATTCAGGATATCCTTTTTCACCTGGTAGGTGGGTGATATATAATCAAGAGAGGGATTGTCATTTATTACTGTCTTTATACCAACCACAATACCATCTACTTCAAAACGTAATTTCTTAACAAAATCCCGCGTATCTTGACCTGTAATCCATTTTGAACTACCTGTCCCTGTCGCTATTTTTCCATCAATTGTCTGTGCCCACTTTAGGATTATATAAGGTCTTTTTTTAGTAATATATGTAATATATGGTCTGTTTAACAACTCTGCTTCTTCTTTCAAAATACCACTTCTTACAGTAATTCCATTTTCTTCTAACTCTTCAATCCCTTTGCTTGCAACCAATGGATTTGGGTCTTCCATTGAACAGATAACCTCTTTTATCCCTGACTCTATAATCGCCTTTGTACAGGGTGGGGTCTTCCCATAATGGCAGCAGGGTTCAAGGTTAACATAAAGGGTTGCACCTTTTGCCTTGTCTTTTGCCTCTTTAAGTGCCTCTATCTCACCGTGTGGCATCCCAAATGCCTTATGCCATCCCTTTCCAACAATATGTGAACCTTTTACTATCACTGCACCTACCATAGGATTGGGGCTGACCAGCCCTTTGCCTCTTTCAGCAAGTTTAAATGCTCCCTTTATAAACTCCTTATGGTCTCTCATTCTTTACTTATCTCAACAACACACTTAAGCACTTCACCACTTCTTACCATCTCTATACCCTCATTTATCTTTTCAAGTGGTAAGAGACAGGATATAAATTTCCCTGCCTCTATCTTCTTTTCTGATATAAGTTGTGCCGCCTTAATAAAATCTCTTCTATTTAATCCATTTAA
>JAMWBP010000086.1 GCA_023819365.1 Candidatus Omnitrophota bacterium | reverse complement strand
GATTCCATAGAAGGGATAACACACTCCATATGTACACTTGAATTTCAGGACCATAGGCCCTTGTATGACTGGTTTATAGAACAGCTAGGTATTCACCATCCCAGGCAGATAGAGTTTGCACGGCTTAACCTGACCTATACTGTGATGAGTAAGAGGAGATTGCTTGAACTTGTAGAGGGAGGTTATGTCAATGGGTGGGATGACCCGCGGATGCCAACACTTTCAGGGATGAGAAGGAGGGGATATCCACCGGCAGCGATAAGGAAGTTTTGTAACCATATAGGAGTTTCAAAAACAGAAAGTGTTGTTGATATAGAACTCCTTGAACACTTTGTCCGTGAAGAACTGAACAGAACAGCAGAGAGAAGGATGGCGGTGTTGAATCCGTTAAAGGTAGTGATGATAAACTATCCAGAAGATAAGACGGAAGAACTTGAGGCGATAAATAATCCAGAAGATCCATCAGCAGGAACAAGGAAGATACCTTTTTCAAAGGTGATATATATTGAAAGAGATGACTTTATGGAAGAGCCGGTTCCAGAATTTTATCGTTTAGCACCAGGAAGAGAGGTAAGGTTAAGATATGCCTATTTTATTAAGTGTGTGGATGTTGTTAAGGATAAAAATGGTGATATTGTTGAACTTCACTGTACATATGACCCTGTTACAAAAGGAGGCAATGCCCTGGATGGAAGGAAGGTAAAGGCAACACTCCACTGGGTATCAGCAAAGCATTGTATAGCAGGAGAGGTGCGTTTATATGAGCACCTTTTTGTCAAAGAAGACCCATTGGATACAGGTGGCTCCGGTGATTTTAAGGATAATATTAATCCCAACTCTTTAAGGATATTGAAAAATTGCAGGTTAGAACCATCTCTTTCAGATGTTAAGGCAGGTAGTGTCTTTCAGTTTGAACGGCTCGGGTATTTCTGTGTTGACCCTGATACAAAAGATAATTATCCTGTATTTAACAGAACTGTATCTCTCAAGGATGAATGGGAGAAAATAAAAAAGAGGAAAATAAAAACATAAAGGATAAAACCTCTTTATTTAAGTAAAAGCATCGCTATTGTTAAATATATACCTGTTCCCATAATATCAGCAAGAGTTGTAATTAAAGGGGCGCTTGCTGTTGCAGGGTCCTGTCTGAATTTTGTGAATATAAATGGTAAGGTCATACCCATTAAACAACCCGCTATAACATTTACAACCATTGCTATAACAACAATTTTACAGATATCAAAGCCACCTCTGATAATCCCCATAAAAGAAATACCAAATCCCATTGTTAATCCAAGAAGTAAAGCAATAAAAATTTCTTTTCCAAACATTTTAACCCAATCCCTCATTTTTGTTTTGCCGAGAGCCATTGACCGTATTACAAGAGTTGCTGACTGTGCCCCTGCATTTCCTGCTGTATCTACAATTACAGGCAGGAAGGTTACAAGGACAACATATCTTGCAATCATTTCATTAAATCTATTTATAATCCCTCCTGTAAACAAATCCATAAATAAAAGAAAAGCAAGCCATGTTATTCTACTTCTATAAAGATTTTTAACAGGTGTTTTTAAAATGTCTGTTATCATTTCAACACCTGCTGTTTCCGGTGTTATAGCAAACATTTTGGTCATATCTTCTGTATGTTCTTGTTCAACAACATTTAAGACATCATCAACAGTAACTATTCCAAGCAAAATACCCTCTTTATCAATAACAGGTAAAACAATCAGGTCATATTTTCTCATTAAATTTGCTGCTTCTTCCTGGTCTTTGGTAACCTCAATTGCAATAAAATGAAAATCCATTATTTTTTCTATGGTTTCTGTTGGTTCTGAAAGTATTAATGTGCTTAGAAAGATATCATCAAGGAGTTTTCCTTTTTCGTCTATAACATAGACAACGTTTATTGTCTCTGCCTGTCTTCCAAATTCTCTTATATGTTTTAGTGCTTTTTCTATTGTCCAGTTCTTTCTTATGGCTACATAGTCAGGTGTCATTAACCTTCCAACGCTGTCTTCTGGGTAGCCCAGAAGTTGCATTGACTCTTTTCTTTCTTCAGGAGGGAGAAGGTTAAGAAGTCGTTTTGTTACATTTGCTGGTAGTTCTTCAAATATATCTGTTCTGTCATCAGGGGGCAGTTCAAGGAAAATCTCTTTGATATGGTCATTACTCATCTGCCTCAGGAGTTTTCTCTGTGCGCCGGAATCAAGTTCACTGAATACCTCAGCAGCAAGGTCGCGAGGAAGAAGGCGAAAGATAATAATTCCTTCATCTATATTGGCATTATGTATGAGGTCTGCTATATCCTGGGCTGTCCACTCTGAAAGAGTATCTTTAAGCACACGCCAGTTCTTCGTCTCTATCAGTTCCTTTATTTCCGGGGTCAATAGTTCTCTCAACATAATACTAAAATTTTACCACTCTCAGGAATATTTGTCTAAATATGAAGGTAGGATAAAAATTTATTGACAGGAAAGAGATATTTCTATCAATCGTTTTCTACTTTTTGATTGACTTGTTTTTTGAAAAATTCCCATATTATTTCATTTGCATCAATATCTCTATTTGTCTTTCCAATAATTTTTTCTGGCAAGTACTGCTTACCTCCGGGCCATGTATGTCCACCACCTTCAATGGCATAAAGAATTACTTCTGCTCCATTCTCATCAGAAATATAAACTTCTTTTCTTGCTATAGTTCCATCATTTTTGTCTTTATCTGGTTCATAAGTGATAGTGGGTTTTGAACTACACTTATTGATTGCTATCCAGAATTTAACTGTATCAGGAGTAGAAATAACTTCCCCCCTATATCTAATGTTTGATTTAAAACCTATCTTCCCACCTTTCCATGGTATCAACGGATCATCAGTGCCGTTTATTATTATAATAGGAACCAGCTTTTTTGGTATAGTTGAATAAGTTTTATTTTTCGGAATAGCCCCTGCAATCATCGCAATAGCAGTTACTTTTTCTGATAATTCACATCCTATCCTGTGTGCCATAAGTGCACCATTTGATATTCCAGCCACATAAACGCGAGTTTTGTCAATATTTAATTGATTGGCAAGATTATCAATAAGTATTGATATAAAACCAATATCGTCAATATTTTCTTTGTGTGCACGGTATTGCATTCCTTCCCTTCCATCGTTCCATTGTTTTTCAATTCCATCAGGATAGACAACTATAAATCCCTCTCTTTCTGCAATTTTATTAAAACCACCCTGTGTAAGGTTTAACATTGCAGTTCCTGTTCCGCCTCCACCATGAAGTAGAATAACCAGCGGTAATGGTTTGTTTTTATTATATAAAGATGGTTTGTAGATAAGATATGTTCGCTCTAATCCATCCCACTTTAATGATTGTTTATTAAGACCATTTCGCAAAGTATTGCTATGTAGATTTTGTTGATTTACATTGATTAAGTTTTGACATATTCCTTCAAAAATAAAAAGGGAAAGAAATATCACCCCAATGAAAAGATTTTCATGTTTTTGGAACATAATTAATCTCCTTTTTATGTATAGATTAGACAGAAGTAACAGAAAAATAGTTTAGCTCTTACTGAATTAAATTCCTCTGAAATCCACGATTACTACATCTCTTACAAATTGTCCGACCTACCTCTATCAGGGTTACAGCGGATAAATTTCTCCGTTTCTATATTACATATCTCCGTAGCCAAATCTTCTGAAAATATCGGGTCTTTCTCTCCAGTCCTCTATAACTTTAACCCATAACTCAAGATACACTTTTTTCCCTAAAACAACCTCTAATTCTTTTCTGGAAAACTGTCCTATCTCTTTCAATTTAGAGCCATTTTTACCGATAATAATGTGTTTCAGATTTTCTCTATCAACGATAATATTTGCTTTTATAACCATCATATTCTTATCTTTATTCCCTGGTTTTATCTCCTCTACTTCTACTGCAATGGACTGTGGAACTTCCTGGTATGTCTTATTGACTGCTTTTTCTCTTATTATTTCAGCTATTGTATATTGTAATGGCAAGTTTGTTTTCATATCTTCAGGAAATAATCTATCCCCTTCAGGAAGGAGAGAAAATATACATTTACGTAGTGCCTCTATATTTTTATTTTTTAAAGCGGATACAGGGACTATATCTGCGAATTCATATCTTTCACTACTTTGTTTAATAAGTGGAAGTAAAGATTCTTTATGTGGAAGAAGGTCCACCTTATTAATCACAAGGATGGTCTTTTTATTAAACTTTTTAATTATTTCCATTATTCTTTCATCTTCTGATTGCCATCCGCGGGATTCTATTACAGGTATGACTATATCTGCTTCTTCAATGGATGCAACTATAGTTTTCTGCATTACCTTGCCAAGTTCATTACGGATGTCTTCAAAACCTGGAGTATCAAGAATAGCAATCTGCCCTTCTTCTGAGTTATATATACCAAGTACCTTTATTCTTGTAATGGCAGGACGGGGGGAGACAATAGAGACCTTATAGTTAAGTAATGAATTTATAAGAGTAGATTTGCCGACATTGGGTTTCCCAACTATTGAGACATAACCTGAATTCATAATTGATTTTTTACTCGCAGGAAATTTCACATCCTTTGTCTGCAGATTCTTTTTCCTTTAATACCACTGCAAGGGAATCTCTTGCCTCTTCTGGTGTTACAACATTAAAGGGTTTATTATGGATTATATGGTCTACAAAATATCTAATTTCATAAAAATATCCTCCAAGGTCATCAATATTACCTCCTGCCCCTTCTGCCT
>JAMWBP010000085.1 GCA_023819365.1 Candidatus Omnitrophota bacterium | reverse complement strand
GTGGGGTTGGAATGCAAAAGATAGATATTCTGACTATATGTCAAGAGGGTGATAGGAAAGAATATCGTCTGATTGAATTGAAAGATGAACCAGTCCAACCGGGAGTTGTTGACCAGATAGAATACTATGTAAATTGGGCATCTCAGAATTCAGGAAGACATTTGGATGGCGCATTTGATTGGAATATTCAACCAGTGATTGTAGCACCACCACATAATCCAAAAAATTGGCAAGACATTATTAATGCGTTCACAAATTACAATCACAAAAAACTTTCATTACATATTCTTTATTTTGAATTTAGGATTAAATGTGGAGAAAGTATAATTTTTGAGCAAAAGGATTATTTAAGAAAATGAAACCGCTGCTTCCGATAATACAACATAAAAGGTTCTCCCGTGAGATAGCCTGCGTCATCTCACAGGGTACCCAAAATTTTCCTTCGCAAAAATGTCCTTTATGCTGGAACCGTTAGGCGAAACGGCGGCAAGAACAAAAAGGAGAGAAAATGATAGAAGGGAAGATAGTGAAGGTTAGGTTTAAAAAGTATTTTTCAGAACAGAAGGGCTGGGTCTTTATCGGGAAAGTGCTGAAATTTACAGAGAACTGGATAATGCTGGATGGTAAAGGGATTATTGTTATTAAAGGTTCTGTTCATCCTGCTGATGTGGATGCTGAGAAAAGGGTTTTACTTATCCCCAGGGAAAATATCGCTCATATAAGGATATTGCCGGACAACTTTGATATAGATAATATAAAGATAGAGACAAGAGGAACAAGAATATTTGCTGCAGTTAAAGATGGGCCTGATACCAGCATAAGTGAAATATGAAGATATGCCATATTATTACCCGCCTGATTGTCGGTGGTGCCCAGGAAAATACTATATTTACAGTAAAAGGGCTTGTAGAGAAGGGCCATAACGTTACCCTTGTTATTGGTCCATCTACAGGACCGGAAGGTTCTCTCATACCTGAAATAGAAAGAGATAAAAGAATAAATCTTGTTGTTATAACAGAGTTGGTAAGAGAGATAAATCCTTTCCTTGATATCATCTGCTTTGTAAAACTCTTTTTTTTCTTCAGGAAAAACAGGTATGATATTGTCCATACACACAGTGCAAAGGCAGGAATTTTAGGTAGAGTTGCAGCAAAACTTGCAAGGAGAAAAGCAGTTGTTATACATACAATACATGGACCTTCTTTTCATCCCTATCAACCATCTCTACAGAATTTCTTATACATCACCGTAGAGAAAATTGCTTCTTATTTTACAGATAAGTTTATATGTGTGGGTGAACTTATGAAGCAATGTTTTCTTAATGCAGGGATAGGGAAGGAAGAAAAGTATACAGTTATTTATAGTGGCTTTGATATAAAGCCGTATCTTGAAGCAGAGAAAGAAAGAGAAAAAAGAAGAAAAAATCTTGGAATAAAAGAAAATGAAAAGGTAATAGGGATGATAGGAAGATTATTCTATCTCAAAGGACAGGAATACCTCATCCAGGCATTTGGTGAGATTATAAAGGAATACCCTGATATAAAACTTTTACTTGTAGGCGATGGAGTACTCAAGAAGGCACTTGAGGATTATGCACGGGAGAAAGGTATGCTTTCAAAGGTTATCTTTACAGGGCTTGTACCTCCTAAAGATATTCCAGGATATGTATCTGTAATGGATATCCTGGCACACACAAGTTTAAGAGAAGGCATTCCAAAGGCGGTGGCACAGGGATTTGCAGGGGGGAAGCCAGTCGTGGCTTTTGATGTGGATGGAACAAAAGAACTTGTGATAAACAACAAAACTGGCTATCTTATTACACCAAAAGATATAAGAGATTTGAAAGAAAAACTGCTCTTTCTATTGAAAAATCCAGATATTTCTTATAAAATGGGAGAAGCAGGAAGAGAAATTGTAAAGGAACTTTTCCCTGTTGAGAAGATGGTGGACAGAATAGAAAAAGTATATATAAAATTATTGTAAAATGGCAGGCACAGAAGATTATATAGAGATAGAGAAAAAACCAGGCGGACTTGAATACATATCCGACTTCATCCAGGAGAGAAGTTTAGGTATAAAGTTAGGATTTAAAAAGACATGGGAACTGATGCTTGTGGTGGATGAGGTCTGCTCCAATATCCTTGCAAACTCTGATGGAGAAGGATTCCTGAAAATAGTATGGAGCAATAATGAAACCTATGTGAAGATAGAAATTATTGACAGAGGCGAGCCATTTAATCCTTTATCTCCGCTGCCTGATGAGGATGAGATGCTTTCCCTTGGTGCAATGGGGACATATATGATAGAGAAGATGGTGGATAAGATTGAGTATCACAGGATAAAGGATATAAACAAGGTCTGTATTATAAAATCCAGAAAGCGGAACAACCATAAAAATATAAAGATTAATAATAAAGGGAATGAAATAAATGGAAAGAGAGTTTCCAGTAATCCAGATAGCCCTTGACTTTACTGAATTCAAAAGGGCTTTAAAAGTTGCAAGGGATGCGGTCTCTGCAGGTATTGTATGGTTAGAGGCGGGAACTCCACTGATAAAGGCAGAAGGCATGGAAGCGGTTCGCTTATTGAAAAAAGAGTTTCCAAGTTGCAGGATAATAGCAGATATGAAGGTGATGGATACAGGACGGATGGAAGCAGAGATGGCTTTTAAGGCAGGTGCTGATATAGTTGTCGTTATGGGGAACGCATCTGATGGCACCATCAGGGAAGCAGTAGAGGCATCAATAAATTATGGTGGGATGGTTATGGTTGACCTGCTTGAAGCAGCATCCACAGTAGAAAGGGCAAAAGAGGTTGAAAGATTAGGGGCTCATTTCATAGGAATACACATACCCATAGATAAGCAGATGAAGGGTGAGATATCCTTTGATTTCATTAAAGAGATATCTTCTGCTATAAATATCCCGGTGGCTGTGGCAGGTGGTATTAACTCTGAGAATGTTGTTGAAGCAATAAAAGCAGGTGCTTCCATCGTTATTGTTGGAGGTGCTGTTACAAAATCAGAGGATGTAAAAAAGGCAGTAAAGGTAATAAAAGAAGCGATAGAGAAAAAGAAGGTTATAAAAACAGAACTTTATAGAAGGGTTGTTTCTCTTAAAGATGTAAAGGATGTATTTTTAAAGGTCTTAACAGCAAATATATCAGATGCCTTACATAGAAGTGGATGGCTTAAGGACTTATTTCCTGTCTGTGAAGGTATGCCTAAAATGGCAGGAAAGGTGATAACTGTGAGGACATATCCTGGTGACTGGGCAAAGCCGGTTGAGGCAATAGATATAGCAGAGAAAGGAGATGTTATTGTTATAGATGCAGGTGGTGTAGGTCCTGCCTGCTGGGGAGAACTTGCTACAACGAGTTGTGTTATAAAAAAGATAGGCGGTGTGGTGATATATGGGGGGGTAAGGGATGTAGAGGAAATAAAGAAAATGAAACTGCCTGTATTTACAAAGATTATATGTCCTGAGGCAGGTGAGCCAAGGGGGCTTGGAGAGATAAATATCCCTGTGAGAATTAGTGGTTATATTGTAAGACCGGGGGATTGGGTTGTAGGAGATAGTGATGGAGTGGTCTTGATACCATCAGAAAGGGTTGTAGAGATAGCAAACAGGGCTATGGATGTTTTTGAGAGGGAAAACAGGATAAGAAAAGAGATAAAGGATGGAGGAACTTTAAGCAGTGTGATGGAACTCCTTAAATGGGAGAAACCAAAGTGAAAAATATTTGATGAAAAGTTGAGAGAATATGCTACAAGGAAAGGGGAATACTGAATGTTAAAAAATGCTAGGGAGTTTGAAAAATTTGAAAAGGAACTTCTAAGAAAGGAAAAGGATGGGTTTATGAAAAAACTTGCTATTCTTGATGGAATGTATCGTGAGGCCGCTCTCTTACACATAATTCCATTGAAGAACCCATTAGATGGACTTGAAATTGACATAAAAATTGCAAGGGTGGTTAGTAGTGTTTAATATCATTCTTAAAAAGTTGGCAGCATCGCTGAACAAAAAGCAAGTGCCGTATATGGTTATTGGTGGGCAGGCAGTGCTTCTTTATGGTGAACCACGCCTCACAAAGGATATTGATATAACATTAGGTTTGGGAATTGAAGGGTTGGAAAAGGTAATGCAGATTGTTGAGAAAATTTCATTAAGAATTCTGGTTGATAATCCTGAACAATTTGTAAAAAAAACAATGGTTTTACCTGTGATTGATGATAAAACAGGAATTAGGGTTGATTTTATCTTCTCGTATTCTCAATATGAAAAACAGGCTATTACAAGGGCTGTTGAGGTAAAATTTGGTAGAACTGGTGTGAAATTTGCTACACTTGAAGATGTTATAATTCATAAGATTATTGCAGGAAGAGCAAGAGACATTGAGGATATAAAAGCAATTCTGTTGAAGAACCCTTATGATGGGAATTATATAAGAGAGTGGCTAAAGAAATTTGATATTGCAATGAATGGAAATTTCTCTATTTTATTCCAAAAAATAGAAAGAGAGATAAATGAGTAAATCCTTCCTTGAGATTGATTTTCCTGTAAAAAACTTACATAAGGAACAATATAGAAGAGCATCAGTCACTGACATATCTCAACTTTCCATATCCGGTGGTCAAGAAGACCTTTTGCTTCTTTCCGATTTCTATCTATATTGCTAGCCCCCAACGAAAGGATAATCTTTTAGTAATTTATTAGTATCAGAAACTTCTATTCCATTCTCCCTTTGTGGTATAATTAAAAAACTACTACTTAAATTGTATAACCCTTACCATGG
>JAMWBP010000084.1 GCA_023819365.1 Candidatus Omnitrophota bacterium | reverse complement strand
CAACCTAATCTCATCTTTATTTGCCTTTCTCTATCTCTCATATTTACCCCCTTCTTTTAAAATAAAAAATCCCCCTTCCTTATATATTATATTTCTTGTTACCTATCTCTGGTAGTTTTATCTATTATGGAAATTATAGGGACAAAACCTGATTTTATTGCTGTTAATTACTATACCCGTTTTCTTGTCCGGGGTTTAAAAAAGCAAGAAAAAATTCTCTGGGAGCATATTCCTGTGGAGGAACGCGGAAATCTTTACAGTTCCATGGGCTGGGAAGTATATCCTGAAGGTCTTTATAATCTCTTGGTCCGTTTTAAAAAAGAATATGCAGAAACACCAGTATATATTACAGAAAACGGATTTGCTTTTGAAGATACGATTTCAAAAGATGGCACTATAAATGATGATTATCGCATTGACTTTATCAGAAAACATATAGAGGTATGTGAAAAGGCGATTGCCGAAGGTGTTAATCTCAAAGGATATTTTGTCTGGAGTTTACTGGATAATTTTGAGTGGGAAATGGGATGGGGGCAGCGTTTCGGATTGGTATATGTGGACTACAAAACTCTGAATCGCACGATTAAAAAAAGTGGATGGTGGTACAGGGATTTAATTGTTTCACAAAAGGGAAAACAGAGATTGACCAAACAAGGGGGTGTAAAATAAATTCAAAAGAAAGGATATTGTCTGCGATTTCAGGCGATGATCTGGACTATGTCCCGCTTTATTGCTGGTGTTTTGGGTTCTCCCCACCTCTCCATTTAAGGTGGACAAGAAACGGGATAGAACGGAGATACTGGTATACAATGCGTCTTGAACATATACACACACTTCCTCAAGAGTGGGATACCTTTGACGACTTTGAAAGGGTAAAGAGATGGCAGATGTTAGGAGTAGACGATGTTATAGATGTTTCTTTCCCATGGAGTATCCATCCAGATGTAAAAAAGACCGTGTGGCAGGAAGGTAAGGTTATTTGCTGTGCCTATGAAACACCTGAAGGTACTCTTTTACAGAAGGTAAAAAGGACTGATGAGGTGATACCACCCGGCTGGGTTGTTGCACCTGAAAGTCCAAAGTTATTTGAGGATTTTAATCTCCCGAGAAGTGAAAAATTTCCTGTTGTTTCAAAGGATGATATTAAACACCTTAAGTATCTTCTTTGTCCTCCATCCCAAGATGAGATGGCAAAATACAGAGAAAAAATGGAAGTGATAAAGAGATTTTGTGCAGAGAAAGGTGTTGCGGTTCAGGGATGGAGTGCCTTTGGTATGGATGGTGTCGTATGGCTTATGGGTGCCGAGAATGCCATAGTCAGTGCAATGACAGAGCCGGACTTTTTTCAGGAACTTGTGGACACGATTTATAGATTTGACATAATGAGGACAGAACGGATGATTGATACAGGTGGAATTGATATTATTGTCCAGAGGGGATGGTACAGTTCCACGGATTTCTGGTCACCACAACTTTTTAGAAAATATGTAACCCCTAATTTAAAAAAACTTACAGAAATGGTCCATCAGGCAGGTCTTAAGTTTGGCTATGTTATGACAACAGGTGTTATGACCCTGATAGAAGACCTAATTGATGCGGGTGTTGACCTTCTCTATTATGCAGACCCTCAACAGGAAAACTTTGACTTAGTTGCTCTGAAAGATAAAGTAAGAGAAAGGATATGTATCGCTGGAGGGATAAGCACATCCTTGATACTTAACAGGGGGGAAGAAACACTTGTAAAGAAAAAGGTGAGAGAGGCAATGTTAAAGATGGAAAAGAGGAGTTTCATACTTTCACCAGTAGATGCACTTTTTCCTGATACCCCTTACAAAAATGTTGAAGCAATGATAGAAGAGTGGAAGGATATAAGATGAAGATAGGGATTCTTTTCCTTGCAGGTGAGTGGCTTGGAGAAATAGGTGCTAACAGAGGTTTTTACTCTATGCTCCCTGAAATTTTGAAAAAAGATGCTTTAAGAGTCAAGACACTTTTGAGCAAATATACAGAGATTATTGATGTGGGGATAGTTAACAACAAGGAGAAAGCAATAAGAGCATACGAGATATTTAGAAGAGACAGGGTAAATGCCATAATTATCTGTTATCTTGCCTGGGGAGAGGACTCATTGCTTCTTGATGTTATAGAAAGGTTGCCTGATGTGCCATTGTTATTGTGGGCATATGTTCCTTGTAGTAAACTTCCTGCATCCTTTAATATGGTGCAACTTTTCCGTTTCAGTGGCCCTGTTGCTACTATGCAGGTAAGTGGACCGTTGAAGAGGATGGGTAAGAGATTTAGAGTTATATCAGGTTCTTTAGATAATAAGGAGATATACGAAGAGATAAAGAGATATTTAAAGGCAGTCAGGATAATATCAGAATTAAGGAACCTGACAGTGGGGCTTCTTCCATCTTTCTGTGATGCAATGACTGGGACACATATTGAAGGGGATATACTTAAGAGATATTTAGGTATGACTCTGCAGACCATAACTGTAAAGGAATACTTTGATATTTCAAAAGAAATTTCTGATAGTGAGATTGAAAAATGGGTGCAACTATTGAAGAAGAGATACATAGTGGAGGTGTCTAATCCAGCACTTTATAAAGGGGTGAGGGCGTCCCTTGGGTTATTGAAGATAATTGAAAGATATAACCTGAAAGCACTCGCCTTCAATGACCTTGACAGAGAACTACATCAATCTTTTGGTTTAAGACCCTGCATTACCCTGCCAGGTATGTTTGAAAAAGCAGTAATAAGTATGGAAGGAGATGTAGGTGGTGCGATAGCGATGTATATTCTAAGGGCACTTACAGAAAAGCCAGTGATGTATACTGAGATTTTTACTTATGAAGAAAAGACCAATGGATTTCTTGCAGGTCATGCAGGTCTCCATAATGTAAAACTTGCTCATAACTACAAAAAGATAAGGATAGTCCCTGACTATGAATATATGGAGGTTGAAAAAGATACTGCTGCAATGCAGTTTCAAGCAAAGCAGGGACCAGTAACAATGCTAAATATCTTCTTTAATGGAAGAGATTTTCAGATGGCAGCAGTGAAAGGAAAGGCAGTAGATACTGGAAAGAGATTTGATATTTCCACATACATCTATATCAAACCGGAGGTACCTGTTAATGAGTTTATGAAAAAGGTTATCCGGGCAGGGACCACACAGCACTGGGTGGTTGTCCATCAGGATGTTCTGGATGAACTTGTGTGTTTCACGGATATGGGAATGAATATTGAAGTTAGTATTGTAAAGTAGATGCTTTTCCCTTCCTGATATAGTCCTCCCCCCACTACAAGATAATCGCTATTGCGATTACTTTCATAGGGGTTCACACCCCTCTCCCCCAAGGGGGGAGGGTAAAGCCCCCTCACCCATACCCTCTCCCCACTAGGGAGAGGACAAAGGAGAGGGGGATAAAAGGGCGAGGGATAGACCCCCTCACCCGTTTTGCCCTTACGGGCTTCGGCCAACGGGGGTAGTTCACCAACTCACTGTCCTTGCCATACGATGCTCCTTACTCGTCGCACCTGCACCCCTTCACCGTTGGGTTTCTTACAAAGAAAAAATGCCGAAGTGGGGAGACGAACCCCAACGGGTCGCTTCGCTCCTCAGGAGGGGGTGCTTCCCCCTTCCTGATATAGTCCTCCCCCCACTACAAGATAATCGCTATTGCGATTACTTTCATAGGGGTTCACACCCCTCTGACGGTCGCTATCGCTCCCTGTCACCCCACGGGGGAAACCAGATTGCTTCCCCCGTACACCCCCTAATCCGCATTGGTCTTGAAATTCCAATGCTTACGAAATACGCAGGGGACGATACCTTCCCCTGCACCCCTTCACCGTTGGGTTTCTTACAAAGAAAAAATGCCGAAGTGGGGAGTCGAACCCCAACGGTGTTGCCACCACCAGGTCCTGAACCTGGCGCGTCTGCCAATTCCGCCACTTCGGCAAAAATTAAAACTCACTACTTATATGCAAAAAAAGATTGTCCAGTGCCAATTTCAGGTTTATATTATATCTTATTCTACCTTTAAGTTCCAGAATCTGTTCCATTATCTCAGGTATATTTTTATCCTGGGATAGAAAACTATCATCAATCTTTTTGTTAATAAGAAATTCTTCAGGAATACCTGCCTTTTTAAGGTAGATATCTCTGTAAAGCAGAAGTATCTTTCCTGTATCTTCTTCCATCTCTTCTCTGTCCCTCTCATTTACAAATTCATCAATTGCCTTAAAAAATCGGAAAAAGTCCTTATCCCTTGCATAACCTAAAATATCTGTAAACTGCTGGTATAACTTTTCCATGTCCTCTGTATATTCAGGTAAAGTATAGTTAAGTCGTATCTTCTGGCATCTTGAGACAATCGTAGGCAGAAAAAAGTTTATATTGTTGCTTTGAATTATCAGTGTTCCGTAGGAGGGCGGTTCTTCCAGTATCTTTAAAAATGCATTTGCTGCTTCAGGTCGCATATAGTCAATCTCAAAAATATATATTTTCCTTTTACCATAATATGGAGTGATATAGATGTCTCCTTTTACCCACCGGACATCATCTATTGAGAGTATACTTTTAGAAGGAGTTATCCACTTTGTATCAGGATGGGTCCTGTGTTCAATCTGTCTGCAGTCAGTGCATTTATTACAGGGGGGTATCTCCTTACAGTGGAGGAGTTTTGATAGAAATATAACACACTCGTTTCTCTCTTTTTTACTACCTCCAAATATGATATAGGCACCTGAAATTCTATCCTTTTTTTTTATTTTTATAAGAAAGTCCTTTGCTTCATTTATAT
>JAMWBP010000083.1 GCA_023819365.1 Candidatus Omnitrophota bacterium | reverse complement strand
TAAAAAATTGAATGGAAAAGTGTTACCTATGTACCCTATCCGTGCGACCACTTGACAAAATTTTTTTTGTGGTATATAATTAACATGAATAACAAAGTTTAAAATGGAAGATTTTATAAAAAAGATAAAAGAGGAACTAAAATATAACAAACTTGCAAATATTTTTTGCCATTCGCTTTATGATGGCTTCATAATATCCTTTCAGAATACTATCCTCTACTGTAATCAAAACCTTGCAGATATACTTGGATATAAAGAGGAAGAACTTGAAAGGAAAGGGATATCTATTCTTTTTCCGGATATATCCGAAAGAGAGAGAAGGAAGTGGTTTGAAAAACAAGGGGCTGTTATTAAGGGAAGAAAAAAAGATGGTACAGATTGTGTGTTTCGTATCAGAGGGAAGGTCTTTAGTTATAAAGGGAAGAAACTTCAGCTTTTTGCAATACAGGATTTAACAGAAGCAGAAAATTACAGGCAGATTGTCAAAGAAAGTGAAGAAAGGTACAGGGTCCTTACAGAATCCCTACTTGATGGGATTTTTATTACAGACATTAGAGGCAATATTATCTATGCAAACCCTGGTGCTCTTGAGATGTTCGGATTCAAAGATATAAAGGAATCTCAGAAAAGGTCATTCTTTGACCTAGTCCTTCCCCAGTTTATTGAAAGGGTAAAGACGGACTTTAAACTTATCTCTTCGGGGAAAGGAGGGTTTCTTGTTGAGTATCAGGTAAGGGATGTAAAAGGAAACTCCTTCTGGGTGGAGACCATAGGAAACAGGACTTTTTTTGGTGGAGAAGAGAGCAATCTTATCTGTGTTAGAGATATTACAGAGCGTAAACTTGCAGAAGAAAGTTTAAAGAAGATTCAGGGAAGGATGGAAAAGGTGCTTGAAGAAACAGTAAGTGCGTTGTCAAGAACCATAGAGGAAAAGGACCCATATACATCAGAGCACCAGAGAAGGGTATCAAAGCTTGCCTGTGCCATAGCAGAAAAGATGGGCGTTTCCTCTGACTTTATTGATGGATTAAGGATTGCCTCTATCCTGCATGACATAGGCAAGATATATATTCCCGGAGAAATCCTTTCTGCTCCAAGACCTCTTACAGATATAGAGATGGCACTTGTCCGTCTTCATCCTGCTAAGGGATACCATATACTTAAAGATATTGATTTCCCCTGGCCTGTTGCAAAGATAATATTTCAGCACCACGAACGGCTTGATGGGAGTGGTTATCCTGATAAAATCAGGGATGACGATATACTTCTTGAAGCAAGAATCCTTGGTGTTGCAGATGTTGTTGAGGCGATGAGTTCACACAGACCTTACAGAGGTAAAATGAGTATAGAACTTGCCCTTGAAGAGATAGAAGTAAACAAGGGATTATTATATGACCAACAAGCAGTTGATGCCTGCAAGGAACTTTTCAAGATGGGCTTCAGATTATAAAAAATCTCCTGCCTTCCCGTAAATAAAAAAATTTGCCTTTACCCGAAAATGATTTCAGGATACTTGACAAAGTCAAGAGTGTGTGGTATAATACCTCACAGGGAGATAGAATAAAATCGTTTTAGATAAAAAATGACGACAATAAAAGAGATAGCAAAGAAGGCAGGGGTCTCCCCTGGGACTGTATCCAAGGCACTTTCTGGCAGGAAAGATGTTTCTCCAATAACAAAAAGACGTATAAGAAAGATAGCAGAAGAACTTGGATATATCCCAAACTTTATAGCACGTTCTCTTGTTACAAATAAGACCCATACGATAGGGCTTGTTACACCATATTTAGGAAATCCTGCACTTTTTGACAGGGTGCGTGGTGTCCAGAACAGGTGTATATCCAGCCACTATATCCTGATAACCTGTTTGAATGAAGGGGAATTTAAAGAAGAGGCGATGCAGATAGAGACGCTACTTTCAAGGAAAGTGGATGGGCTAATAATAACACCATCCGGGGAGAGTGAAGAATTAAGGAGTTTAATAATGAAGATAGAATGTCCAGTTGTTTTGATGAGTGAGATGATAGAAGGGCTGGATTATGATTTTTCAGGGGAGGATGACTATGAAGGTGGGAAGATTGCTACAGAGTATCTAATAACCCTGGGACACAGGGATATTGCATATTTCGGGAATTCACCGGATATATATTCAGATAGGTGCATATTAAAGGGATACAAGGATACACTTGAGAGGTATGCTATTCCATACAGGAGTAAACATATATTCTGGGGGAATACAGAGAAGAATACACTTGAGGATAATATAGAAAAACTTTTAAGTATGCCAGAGCCACCAACAGGTATAATATGCTGGAGTGATATTATAGCGATAGGTGTTTTAAATAAACTTGAATCTATGGGTAAGAAGGTTCCCGGAGATATATCTGTTGTAGGGTATGACAATATAGAGATGCTTTCACTTTTTCATATACCACTTACCACAATAGGACAGCCGAATTTTCTTATAGGACAGAAGGCGGTGGAACTATTACTGGAGAGGATAGAGAACAGGGAGACAAAGGAGCCAGCCCGTAAGGTGATATTCAAACCAGAACTGATAGTAAGAAACTCCACAGGTCCGGTGAAATCTATGGTGGAAAAATAAGAAAGTTCTATTTATCAGGGGCAATGGCAGACACCCATACTCTGTTACCCCCTGTTTAACATAGATAACAAAAAGAAGAGGTAGATAGATTAATAAGTTCAATTGATAAAAGGATAGAAGAGATAAAACAGAAAGTGATAACACCAGAGGAGGTAAATCTTTTTCTTGAAGAATTAAAAACAACCTATAAGGAGATTTTTGAAATTAAAAGAAATATTGATTTTCTATCTTTTCTAAATAAATTGAATAAACTAATAACATCTGAAAAAAAGGATTGAATAAGATGCCTGGAGAGATGCACAGGAAGATGGGATATTTTTCTTATATAAGTTTACCAGATTGGCAAAAAAGGTGGTGGGATTTCAGTTTAGATGGTCTTAAGGAGTTTGGTATAGAAAGTTCTTATAAAACAAAGGAAGAAAAAATAGGTGATAGTTGTGTTATCCCAGATTGTATGGGATGGAGGTGGGATGAAGAGAAATATAAAAGGTATAAGAGGTATCTTTTATTTGAAGAGAAACTTATACCACATGGACCTGTTGGCAGAGATTTCAATGGTGTCTGGACAGATTTTAATGAACATGACCAGTATAATCTTCTTCTTATTCTTAGTTATTATACAGAAAAGTTTTTTGAAGCATTAAGGGACAAAGAATTTGACTTATCTGTTATATTCGCTGGAATTTTAGGTCATATTATTCAGGAGTGCTCCTATCCATCTCATTCTATATCAAACCTGTCTTTTTACAATTATTTTTTAGGCAAACCTAATATTCCCTATCATGATATAATTGATAAGGTCTCTATAATGAAGATTAAAATTAAACCAGAGATTATTGGATTAACCACTGATGAGATTTCTTATAAAGTATGGGTAGGACTTGAAAAGAGTATCTTGTGGCAGAAGAGGAATCTATATAAAATTTTAAACTCTATAAATAAAAAAAGTAAGAATATCTCAAATATTTTAAGGCCATCTATTGAAATAGGAACTAAACTCTTTTCAGATATTATCTACACTTCAATATCAATTATTACAAATCGTATAAAGAGAAAGGATATAAAAAAATTAGAAAGATTTTCTTTGTGTAATCTGGTTCCTTATTTTGTCCATCCTGGAGGAAGATACAGGGATATTCCTGGTAATTTTTCAGTGATTGATGGGAAGATAAAGCCACTCTTTTTGGGAAATAGAAGGATAAAAGAAGGGATAGGGGTCTCGCCATTTGTTTCTATAAAATATATTCTACAGCCAAATATCTTTTCTAGATTTACTTGTAAGGTGGGGATTTCATCAATTACGAAAGAGAAGGAAGTAAAAGAGACAGGTGTAAAATTTATAATTGAGATTGATAAAGAGGTTAATAATGAATGTACTCCTGACCTAAATTATAAAAAGACAGAAAAACTTTTTCAAAAGGAGTTAAGTTTTGGGAATGTCTTTGATGTTAATCTGGATATAAAAAAAGCAAGGACGCTTATAATAAGTTCTATCTCAGAGAAGATAAATATAAATGGTTCTGAAAAAATTCTTTTTCCAGATATTGTTATAGAAAAACCATTATTGGTGAAATAATATGATTAAGAATATCTTCCTTATTCATCACACCCATACAGACATAGGTTATACAGATATACAGACAAGTGTCTTTAATGACCATATAAGGTTTTTAGATAATGTCCTTGAATACTGCGATAGGACAGATGGATATCCAGAATATGCAAAATTCAGATGGACATGTGAGGTAATATGGCAGGTTGAACACTATTTTAGATACAGACCTGAGAGAATAAAGGAATTTATAAAAAGGGTAAAACAAAACAGGATAGAAATAACTGGGCTTTATCTCAACCTTACAGACCTTTTCTCCCTGGAGATGTTGGTAAGGAGTTTGTATCCCTGTATGGAATTGAAGAAAAGGTATGGGATAGATGTTACTACTGGTATGAACTGTGATATCAATGGGCTTTCATGGGCTATACCACAACTTCTTAATAGTATTGGTATAAAATATCTTTTAATGGCAACAAATGAAATAAGAGGTTTCGCACCTTCTGTAAAAAGACCTTTCTGGTGGACCGTCCCTGATAATAAAAGTAAACTTCTTGTATGGAATGCCGGGAGGAAGTTATGGTATGCAGAAGGGATTCGTTTAGGTTTTACTGACTCATATAGAAAAGTAAAGGATTTATTACCTGATTATCTGGT
>JAMWBP010000082.1:3703-4816 GCA_023819365.1 Candidatus Omnitrophota bacterium | reverse complement strand
CTATCTCTTTCATAGTTTCCCTTTCATAAATTTTTATTATACCAGAAAATCGCTCCTGAAGTTTAAATTTAGAATTCATATCCGAATTGTTTGCCGAATTCTAATGTATCCTCATAGGATATAATTTCGGCAGTAACACCTATTGAGATTGCTGCCTTTGCACCTACAAGGTTTGCTAACATCCCGCACTTCTCAAAAGAAAAACCTTTTACTATCCCTGCAATAAAGCCAGCAACATAAGCATCTCCACAGCCAGTGGTATCCACAACATCAAAGTCCAGAGCAGGGAACCTATATCTTTCTTTTTCATTGCATATGAAGGAACCATCTGCTCCCATCTTAAGGCACAAATTTTTTACCCCTTTATCCATAAGAAACTTTGCTATATCTTCTGGTGTATTTTTCCCTGTTATCATCTTTGCTTCCTCAATACTTGGGAGAAAGTAGTCAGTATATGGTAGTGCCTCTTCAATAAGTTCAAGCCACCTTCCTGTTGCATCCCAGGCAGTATCAAGCGACGTAATAAGCCCCATATTCTTTGCCTTCTTTAATGTTTCAGTTAGTGGTTTCCCATCAAACCCGGGCATAAGAAACGCACCAGCAATATGAAGGAGAGGAAAACTCTGTATATATTCAAAGTCAATATCTTCTAAGTGTAAATCGCTGTTTGCTCCTATTGAATGTATAAAAGACCTTTCTCCGTCAGAGTGGACAAGGACAAGAGTTCCTGATGTTGTCTTTTTTTTACTTGTTTTAATTCTGGAGGTGTCTATCCTTTTTTCTTCTTTTAGTTTGTTCACAATAAACCTGCCTAAATTATCATCTCCGACTTTGCCCCCAATAGCAACATTAACTCCAAGCCGTGAAAGAACAATCCCTGTATTTGCAGCGCAACCGCCAATTTGTAATTCCACTCTATCAATCAATACAAGTTTCCCTTTTTCAGGAGAAGATTCAACTGGTTTCCCAAGGAAGTCCCCAACTATAATCCCAAAACAGAATACTTTATTTTCCATAAACTCTCCTAAATTTATTAGTTTCAACAAAGATATTATAAGACAGGTATTTTGAAATTTCAATTGTATGTATAAATTAGGTATATTGTAAACACCC
>JAMWBP010000082.1:0-3693 GCA_023819365.1 Candidatus Omnitrophota bacterium | reverse complement strand
TTATGATTATAACAAAAATAAAAAATCTGTCAAATTTTATTTCCCCCTAGAGCATAACATAACTTAAGTGTCTGTAAATTAAGAACTTATAAAAGAATTCCCTTATGTCAGAATTTCAGATAAATTAGGTATATTGTAAACACCCACTCAATTCAATTTCCTCCTCACCCTGGCCCTCTCCCCTCATCGCTATCTTTCTCAACTTCTTCATTTTTTTAGAAACTTTGTTCTTTCTGGTGGAATTGCTAAATACTGCTTTCACTCATTTGTGAGAGATTAACATAAGAAAACAGAGGATTCAGATGGGAAGGTAATAAAGATGTGATTAGAATATTGTATATATTTGTTAATAAACTGGAGAAATTGAAATGATACGCAGGCAGTTTTTGTATTCTATCTTTTCAAGCGCAGATTCGGAAAGTTTTTTTTCTTTGCGGAGATGTCTTATGTAAGCCACAATGCGGTTCATCTCTTTGATGTCGCTACGTGCACAGGAATCTGTTCCGAATAGTATCTTGTCCTGGAACTCATCAAGGAATTCAATACCGAACGAAGGGTCCCTTGTAATTGCATTGTATCCACTGCCGGCAGATATATCTGCATAAAGATTGGGATATGTTCTTAACAAACGTGGTACTGCGCCACCTGGTTCTATAGGTCCTTTCGGATATCCAGAACGTTCATTGATAGGGACATTCTTTGATATCTCTGCCCAGAAGGTTGGTCCATGTCCAATAAAAATTGTTTCAGGGCATTCTTTAAGTGCATATTCCAGTTTAGGCAATCCGTAGTCATCACGCAGTCCATAGCCATCGGGTCTGTCTTGCATATCAAAAAGTACAGGTAGTTTGAATTTACCTGCCTGGCGGTATAGATTGAGACAGCGAGGGTCGTCAAAATCCATCTTCGGGAGAAGTTCTCCCAGCCCCTTGCATCCTCTGGCAACATACTCCTCAAAAAGATGTGAAAGGTCTATGTCTGGCCGGTTGCCATAACGAGGGTCTATAAGACAGAAAGGGATGAGCCGGTCAGGAAATTTTGAACAGGCAGTGATGATATCTTCAGTATCACACTCTAAGTAAGCCCCTTCAGGATGTTCACTCAATGGAAGAACACAGGTTTTATCTATACCCCAGGCATCCATCTTAGCAATGAGATTGGTAACATCTATAAATTCGCGTCTATCCGGTATTATTCTACCGATATGTCCGTGCACATCAATCAACATATTTTATCTCCTTTTAAGCCCAGAAAATTATATTGCCTGAACGTTTTGTAAATAGGTCTATTATAATCCAGATACCATTAACTACAAACTGTCCCACAATAAGCCCGATGAAAAATGTCTTGCCTCTCTCGTATACACCTGCACCGCCGTATTTCAGAAGTAGGACCTTTGATATCCATGCAATAAAAATTGAAAACCACAACTGGTTGGTCATCATAATTGAAGAGAAAACAAATCCGAGCGGGTGGAATGGGAACCATAAAAACCGCACGCGCATAAATTGCATAAGTCCTGTAAATGCCGCCCCTGCAGCCATTATTCCTATATACACCCAGTTGGTACCAGAAGGATGTTTAAGTTGTTCTGCTATGTATTTCCACGGGTATTGTGGTCCTCCAACAAAAAACCAATTATCAGCATTTATCGCACCGTACTTGTAGCCAAGAAAGATAGTGGTCCAGATAGATGAGGCAAGGGTTACTATAATGGAAATGCCTATTGCCCAGAATATCCACCGTTTATTCCCTTTTATATCTTCCAGCATCTTTAACCCATTGGCAACAGATGCCATAACGAAAGTCCTTACATCAGATGCATAGACAAACATCAGTCCCAGTGCAGCCATTCCTGAAGGACCAAGCCGTGAGGAACCGAACAGAGATGCAGTGGCAACAGGTGCTATTACAGGCGCCCTGGTTGCGGCAATACCTCCTTCTACAACTGCGCGGGTTATTCCTATAAAAATTATAAATGCGAAGAATATCGTTATCAACGCAGGAACCGGAGCAAGTCCGCTCATCACCATCCATAAAAATATCAACATTAATCCTATACATACGCCCCAGAATGCTACACTGTAAGGCAGTATCTCATTTGCCCTGTTATACTCTATCTGTTGAGAAGACGGTCTTCTTATAATTGATATAAGATGTTTTCTACTTACCCAAACTCCGTAAAACACCAACACGAGAAGACCACCAAAGGACTGCCATCCTAAAACTGCATTGGGAGTGTAAGGCAACCATTCCATACGTGCTAAACCAGTTATATTCAATATGCCCTGCTCTACGGTAGTAAAAAGACAGAAAAACCATAAACTGAATGAAAGAGGCAGGTTAACAAAATATGTAAATCCTATCATAGGAAAACTAATTCTGAATATAAGAGGTATAGTCCTCCTGAAGATAGGAATAGAGTTTACAAGTGGTATTGCGGGGAAAAGGGGGAAATAAAAGTGCAGTCCGTTGATACATCCCAGAAGGAAAGATATAGCAAATCCCAGCCAGTAAAGTTTGTTACCGAATATGTTGGTATCTTGAGTATTAATGAGTTCCAAAGGCACTTTTGTCATAGGGTAGTTGAGCTTTTCGTTTTCTACCCATTGTTTACGCAGGAGCACCATAATAAATATCATTACCAGAAAAACAGTCAGGATAAGAGGTGTCCAGTAGATAAGTGGTTGTATCCATGCAGACCAAGGTATCCGTTCTCCCTTGGGTAGTCCCTCATAGAACCACCTCACTGCGTTTTCGTCCTGAACTATAAGGTGTTTTTTTATGTGCGGGATAATGTTTGTATCCCACTGGTTCTGCGGAGAGGCATAGTATTTTGCTCCGCTGATAAGTGGTATAAGATAAAGCGTAAGACCCATAGTAGGAATGGCGCAGGAAACAAGCATCATAATGTATATCAATATCATCTCTGGTACTGAGAGTGCCACTTTAGGAAAAATCTTCTTTAAAAAAAGATTACCCAGTGTAAGCCAAAAAATTAAGAAAATAGCAGATGGGGTTGTAAAGTCAAGAGCCATGTAAGAACCCTGGATAACTATACGGTTATATATATTCCCCGCACCTATTAATACCGACAGTAGGATACCTATTACTACCGACCGCACTGTGAATATTTTCTCTCTCATCCCTGTTCCTTTGTTTAATATAGTCCTGATACCCCTTTTATGTTTCAGAAAAACAATTTGTATTTCTGTTCTTCAAAGAATGTAAGTTAGCATTTTTTTTGTTTTGTAGATAATTATAACACATCTTCTTTAACATCTAACAACTGCAAGAAGAATTATTTAAGGTAGTGAGAAAGAAGATGCTATATGAAAGAAATTGGAAAAGAAGAAGTTTTTGTATAGAAAAATTAATAAGGCAACAGGTAAGAACGGTATAACTGAATTTAATACATTTTAAATAGTGGACATTCTGTTAAAGAAAAAGGTATCAAGTTTGAATAGAACCAATCCGGTTATAACTTCCATAAAAAATTTTGTGATTTGATTCTACCTCTGTTCATTTGCTGGGGCAACAACCTGGTCCAGCATTCGGGCCACAACCACGGAAGTTCCCAGGATTAAATCTACCTTTGGAACTGCTTATAACTGTGATATTACCAAAAACCCGGATAGTCCTTTTGCTATGGCACACTGGACATTCAGGATGCAACCCTTTTTCTTTTTCTGA
>JAMWBP010000081.1 GCA_023819365.1 Candidatus Omnitrophota bacterium | reverse complement strand
AGGACTGAAAGTGGCTGGCGCAACGCGCGGTTACGACCCCTTCGTCATCTCCCACTATAAGGCGAGCTGGGTGCACGGCCTTCCCTATCAATTTTTTCCCTGCTGCTACAGTTAACATTGTCTCTATCATAATTATCCTTACCTACTTATGCAGTGGAGTTCCGCTGCGGATGGTATATAATTCGGGGCGCTCGGATTTGAACCGAGGACCTCATGGTCCCAAACCATGCGCGCTAAGCCGGACTGCGCTACGCCCCGTATTTGTCAAACTCAAAATCCTAAATTCCAAACTTGAAAATTTATGAATATTTACTATAAACAGCCATCAAAAAATGTTATTTTATTATACCACTATAAAAATACCTGTAAAGTTGGGTGCATCATAAACACTTTTTCAAATTCAATTTCCCCCTCACCTTTGTCCTCTCCCCGTTGGGGAGAGGAGAGGGTGAGGGGCTGGGAGAGGGTGAGGGGAACAGAGGAAAGATACAGCCAATGAACAAAGTCATCAGTTTTTCAGGTATATGGATTGTTCACTATCTTTCTCAACTTCTTCAGTTGTTAAAGAAAAGAAAATAGAATATAATTATAATAATGAAATCAATAATGACATTTCAAGATGTATGGAGAAATTTAGAGGACTACTGGCTCAAAAAGGGATGTCTTCTCTGGCATCCTTATGATGTAGAGGTTGGTGCGGGAACACTTAACCCTGCCACATTTTTTGGTATATTGGGAGACAAAAAATGGAATGTAGTATACCTTGAACCATCAGTAAGACCTGCAGATGGTAGGTATGGTGAGAATCCTGTGCGTCTTTATCAGCATCATCAGATACAGGTTATAATGAAGCCCCCTCCTTTAAAAATACAGGATATATACCTTGAAAGTTTGGAAGTCATAGGGATAGATACATCCCAGCACGATATAAGGTTTATAGAAGATAACTGGGAAGCGCCAACATTAGGTGCATGGGGCGTCGGATGGGAGGTATGGGTTGATGGACTTGAGATTACCCAGTTTACCTATATGCAGCAAGCAGGAGGCATTGACCTTTCTCCTCCTTCTGTAGAGATAACATACGGACTTGACCGTATAGTGAATTTCATACAGAAAAAGAAAAGTGTATATGAGTTGTACTGGAACAGAGATGTTTTATATGGAGATCTCCATAAGGAAAGGGAAAAGGACTATTCTTCTTATGCCTTTGATAAAGCCGATATATCTTTGTTGTTTGAGATATTTGACAAGTTTGAAAAAGAAGCAGAGAAATTACTTATAGAAAATGTTTTATATCCTGCCTATGACTATGTATTGAAACTTTCTCATATTTTTAATCTTCTTGATTCAAGGAAGGCGATAAGTGTAAGTGAAAGGGTAAGATACATTGGCCGGGTAAGAAAACTTGCAAGGATGTGTGCTGAGATTTACTTAAAAAGAAGAGGTGGAGTATAATTATTATTGGAGTTTTAGATTTAAAGTTTAGTATTGCCGGGATGGTGGAATTGGCAGACACGTACGTTTGAGGGGCGTATGGCGTAAGCCGTGGGGGTTCAAATCCCCCTCCCGGCATTGCAATCTTCTTTGACAGGGATTTGAAGACACACGGCTGATAGGGGTTTGGGGGAAGGTATTTTCCCCCAAGCATTTCGTATTGGGGGGAGGACTATATCAGGAAGGGGGAAGCACCCCCTCCTGAGGAGCGAAGCGACGCCGTGGGGGGTTCAAATCCCCCTCCCGGCATTGCAATCTTCTTTGACAGGGATTTGAAAAGGGGTTTCAGGGGAAAGGTATCGTTCCCCTGAGTTTGTTATGGGGGGAGAACTACATCAGGAAGGGGGGCGAGAGCCCCCCTCCTGAGATAAAATCCCCCTCCCGGCATTGCACTCCCCTCACCCTAACCCTCTCCCCTAATGGACAAAGATAAAGGCAAGGAGAATAAAAGGGCGCAGGGAAAAAATAAGTTTATGGATAAAAAGACACCTTTCTGGGAGGACTTAATCATTATCCTTTCTATCTTTACTCTATGGCCTACAATATTGCGTAGAGAGACATCTTTTTCAAAAATTCTTATGTCCATCTCTTTTATACTTCTTGTATGGATACTGATAATAAGGATGAAAAGAATGAGAGAGGTTTCAAAATGAAGGCCATTTTACAGAAATTTTTATTACTATTTACTGTTGTTTTTGTAGCAGGATGTTCTGTAAATCAGAGTGTTTCTTCTTCACGGAAACTTACAAGGGAAGGGGATAGATATTTTTCTGAAGGGAAAATTGATAAGGCGATAGAGTTGTGGCAACAGGCGCTGGACTATCAACAGAAACCGGAACTTTATGAAAAAATAGTAATGGCTTATATTACGGAAAACCGTCTTTCTGATGCAGAAGTATATATCTCAAAAGGATTGACTTATTTCCCAAATAATGTTAATCTTTTTTTCAATCTGGCACTTATAAATTTTTACAATAATGACTTTGACAGAGCAAAGAAGCATCTGGATAGAGTGCTGGAAATAAATAAATATTATCGCGATGCTCATTTTCTAAAAGGGTTGATGTATGAAAAGAAGGGAGATATTACTGCTGCAAAAAGAGAGTTTGTAAATGAACTGAATGTCAATCCTGGTTCAAGAAGGGCATGGAAAAAATTAAGGGAGTTAAAGGATGAATAAAAAATTCTTTTATCTGCCTGCTATTCTCATCTTTTTCTTACAATCATTTTTATATTCTGAAGGACTCAATGAATATATCAGGTTTTTTTCTTCTTTTCCTTCCCGTATGCCAGGAACAGAAGGGCACAGGTACTCAGCGGATTTTATAGAGAAGAAATTCAAGGAAGCAGGACTTAAAAAGGTAAAGAAAGAAACATTCCAGACAGCGGTTCCTGTGGAAAAATATGCCTACATTGTTGTTGATAATAAAAGAATAGATGTCCATTGTCTTTGGCCAAATCTTGTGCGGACATCTACAGTTCCTCCTGATGGAATTGTAGGAAAACTTATATATGGAGGTAATGGTGACTTAAGGAATTTTACAGGAAGAGATATAGAGGGAAATATTGTTGTCCTTGACTTTGATTCAGGGACAAGATGGCAGACACTTGCTATGCTGGGTGCAAAGGCGTTTATATTTACAGACACAGGAGATATTACGCGTATTCAGGCAGAGCAGAAATTTGTAGGTATACCTGTAAATATTCCGAGGTTCTATGCTCATAACAATAGCCAGATGATTATTGAACTTGCCAGAAAAGAAAAGGAAGTCAATCTATTCAGCAGGATGGACTGGGAGAATGTAACTGACTATAACATATATGGTTATCTTGAAGGAAGAGATAAAAAACTTAAAGAAGAAGTTATTATACTTCAGGCATACTATGACAGTATAAGTGTTGTCCCATCTGTTGCTCCTGGGGCATCTTCTGCCTGTGGTATATCAACACTATTAGATATTTTGGACTATTTCAGCGCACATCCTCCAGAAAGGACAGTTGTTTTTCTTGCAACATCTTCACATTTTCAGGCAAGGTCAGGAATAAATGATTTCATACAAAGGCATTTACGGCAGGAACCGCTATTTAAAAAAAGGATACTTAAAGACGATATTATAAACCTAAAACTTTTTATAGGACTGGATTTGTCAGATGGTTCGGATAATTTAGGAATATGGCAGAATTCATACGAGTTTTATACTCAAAGGGTATTTGCTCCTTATGGTAGAAAGTTTATGGAGTATGCAGATAAGGTGAGTAGATATTTAGGATATAAAAGAGAATCAGCACTGGTAAACGGGATAAGCCCTGAAAGAGGAATTATATGGCAGACATTTCTTCCTGAAAAAATCCGAACCGATGGGGAGTTAGTGATTGTTTCAGGTAATCCAGCAATTTCTTTTGTAACCGTTAATGATGGTAGATGGCGTGTTGATACCCCTTCTGATACTTATGAAAATCTGAATATTGTCAATATAACAAAACAGGCGGTCTTTCTTAAAGAGATTCTCAAAGTCGCAATTAATGACCCTGATTTATTCCCTGAGATTGAGTTAGGAATGATAAAGGATAATCTCTGTACTCTCAATGCAAAGATAGTAACTTTTGACCCTACAAAAAGCTTTGTGCCAAGCGAACCGGTTTTTAATGCAGTAGTGATACCAAGGGTCCATCCTAAGATAATCGTATTTGAAAAAACATCTATAGGAGTTAGAAATATCCCTATAGGAATAACGGATAAAAATGGAAAGGTGGTATTTTCTTCATTGTCTTCAGAAGATAGGTTAACACTATCTGCTTTTTATATAGACCGAGAGACCGGAGAAATAACTCTTTCTCCTGACCTTGGTATAGGCGGAGCAGGTCAGTATCCTGTTGTATTGTCAATGGATTATAAAGAGAAGAACTGGATGATAGTTCTTTTTGAATCAAAAACTATTTCCCTCACAGGACTTATAGATCCTCAATATCTTATGCAGCTGGACAAAATAGAGATACTGGATATGGCCAATAGCGTTCCGAGTGAGTATGGATACTTCCTGCAATATCCTGAATTTATCCCTTTCAGATGGAGTTCTTACTCAGAACCATTAGGTTGTGTATTTGCAAGGTTACATATGAAGGTTAAACTTCTTGGACAGGCAGGGCCATTAGGAAAGCGTCTCCTTCTTTTAAATTCAAAGGAAGGGAGTAAAGAAACATCAGAAGGCATTGGATTTGAGATAGACAAAACAGATTTTGTATATAACACACCATATCAAGCAGCAAAAGATATGATAATTCTTGATACATACAGAAGAGAGCGCTCTGCGCACTGGGCTTCAAAGCAAATATAG
>JAMWBP010000080.1 GCA_023819365.1 Candidatus Omnitrophota bacterium | reverse complement strand
ATATCTCTGTCCTACCGTATCTTGTCCCTATAATTCCACTTCCTGCATCACCAAAGACAAGGAAAAATAGTGTTGCAATGGATATATCCTTTGGGAAAAAAAGGATAATGAAAACCGCCAGGATAAAATATGTATCACCTGTGAGTTTACCTGACTTTTCCCTGAATATCCCCTTTCCCTTACCTGTGATATATTCCCACACAACAGGATGTCTCCATCGTTCATACTCCATAGCAAGAAGTAGTGTTAAGAAAAATGTAGTTAACATAAGTGGGAAAAATACTCTACCTGTAATTAAATACAGGACAGGAAATAGGGAACCCATTACTATTCTGTAAAGTTTCCGTTTACCTATCTTCATTTTTTTCTCTTATCTCTTTTATAACATCAGGGTTTACAAGTATCCCTGTAATAATAAGTAAAATAGTAGACATAGATGTCTGGAGAAAAATCATCATACCTGTCCGAAGTCCATAGGCAAAGAACATACAGATAAAATATACCAGGACACAGGTAAGCAAAACCTTCGGAGAACGAGGATTGGTCTTCTGCACAACAAACCAGAGGACAATAACCAGAGGGAAAAGGATAGGCATAAGAAAAAGTAACACACCCCCTGATGTAGCAGCACCTTTACCTCCTTTAAATCCCAGAAAGATTGAATAGCAATGTCCAAAGATAGCAGAGATCCCAACTATTGTAAGAAGTATTATATTGGTAATTCCAAGGTTTTTAGCAAAGACCATAGGGATAATACCTTTTACAGTATCCCCAAGCCAGACAAGGAGTCCCCATTTCTTCCCAACGCTTCTTGCAACATTAGCAGCACCTGGATTACCTGTTCCTATATCTCTGATATCTTTACCTGTAAGGAAGTATGTGAAAAGATAGGCAAAAGAGACACTTCCTAAGATATAACCCGCTATAATACAATAAAATATCTCCATCAGAACATTATACCCTTAATTTTCTATATTTTGACAGGGACACCTTTTTCCATTGCTTCGTGTGCTTTAAGTGTGACAGCAAAGGTTTTTAATCCATCTAAATAGTCGGACTTCACATAAGATGGGTCTCCTGTTTCCACCGCCTTTACAAATGCCTTTTCCTCTTCAAACATAGGGTCAAGTGAAGAAATAGATATATTTCTTTTATTTCCCCTGTCCACAGTAAGGGTATTACCCTGATAGTCAATAACTATCCCTTTACCCACAACCTCTATACCACTATTAAAACCACTCCATAGCCAGGTACAGGTAAGGTTTCCAATATATCCATTTTTGAACTTGAAAAGCAGGGAAGATGCATCTTCAACATCATAGCCAGGGTATATCTTATTGTTAATCCCCTCTATTTTATACCCATAGACCTCCTCTATATCACCAAAAAAATACTGCATCATATTAACTATATGGGTTGCCTGTTCCACAAGTTGTCCACCTGACATTGACTTTGTAATTAACCATTTATTTTTACCTTCACCCGGGACACCACCATAATATCTTCCTCTCGCAAACGCAATCTGTTCCTTTGCAATAATCTCTCTCGCCTCATCAACAACATCAAAATATCTGAGAACATATCCAACGCCTGTAATAAGACCTTTCTGCTGCACCCTTTTAGCAATCTCTTCTGCCTTTTCAAGTTCAAGATGTACTGGCTTTTCAACAAAAAGGTGTATCCCCTTTTCTATACACATTTCCTCCTGCCCCTTATGCGCAAAAGGTGGTACACAGATATAGCAGGCATCCATTTTTACTTCATCTAACATCTGTTCAAAATCAGTATATACCTTCCCCCCATATTTCTGGGCTGCCTTTTCTGCTCTTTCCTTCTCTACATCACACATACCAACAAATTCTACATTTTCAATCCTTACTAATCGTTCCATATGTGCACCTGCTATACCACCACATCCAATAAACCCAATCCTGATTTTCATTTTTGCCCCCTTTCCAATTTTTGAAATTATATCACATTTTCTATCCTTACAGTGAAACTGCATACAGATAGGGTATACAGGAACTCTTCCTCGTCCAATTTTTTGTTAGAATTTTTTATACTGTCTTATATCATAAAAAAAGTTAATCTTAGATATCGGACCCACTGCTACAGATTTGGCTGGCAGGTTTATCAAACAAATATGTTATGCTGTGAAACCCTCTATTGAGATAGTCCGGCAACGCCTCAGTGTCGGAAATGGAGAAAAATTTCTACTCGCCCTTTTTAGGGGAGAGGGTAAGGGTGAGGGGGAAAAAGGAAGTTAAAAATTTTTTCATCTTTATACCTCAAATTCTACACTACAGCGAACCTAATAAATTCCTCTTTGGCAGATTGAAACTCTGTTCTCCTTTTTGCTCCCATAAGAGGGGAGACAGTTTAAATTCCTCTTTGGCAGATTGAAACTGGCAACATACCAGCCCTTATTATTGCAATAAAAAAGTTTAAATTCCTCTTTGGCAGATTGAAACGGAGATAGAGAACCTACCGCTCATCTTTCAAGCGGTGTTTAAATTCCTCTTTGGCAGATTGAAACTATTATCCAGCTGGTATAAGTTCCTGTAGAGCCTGTGTTTAAATTCCTCTTTGGCAGATTGAAACATCATATATACTCCAAGACCCTGCATAGCTAAGCCAGTTTAAATTCCTCTTTGGCAGATTGAAACTCCTGAAAAAAGGAGGAGAAAATGAAAGTGAAAGAGGTTTAAATTCCTCTTTGGCAGATTGAAACGGGAAGTTTTCTAAGATTGAACATTTTGGCAACGGGGTTTAAATTCCTCTTTGGCAGATTGAAACTCACTTTCCAAATATCCAGAGCACCCTGTGTGTAATCGTTTAAATTCCTCTTTGGCAGATTGAAACTCAGAGGGAACTGGACATTCCTCTTTTGTTTTATCCGTTTAAATTCCTCTTTGGCAGATTGAAACAGATTTTTGAAGGCGGGGAATATATAGAGCAATTGAGTTTAAATTCCTCTTTGGCAGATTGAAACCGCATTTTTTTTCTTTTTAATTATTACTTAAATTACCTGAAAAATCAAGAAATTTGCAACTATTCAATAACTTTTAAAATCTCTCCTTTGCGTCAAACCTTCAGTTTTGCATATATATTAAAAACTCTGCCAAAATCCAATTGTCAAAGAACATTACTTGATGGGTCTTTAACATTAGTAAGTAATTTTCTATGAACTTTTACACCATCAGGTATTATATAAAATATCACACTATCCTTTTCTTTATCTATTATATCCTTCACTTCCTTTTCCATCCTTACAATCTTCCCAGGTGTTATTTCTCCTTCAAAGACAGATTTCTGAACATGGGTGAGATATTTCCTGCCTATCTTTTTCATTCTGTTTAACCTTCTTTGGCTCTTCGCTCCATCCGTAAGATCAATATCATATATAAATATCGTATGCATATTACCACCATACCTTCAATGGGCTGTATTTTTTCTCTTCTAATAGATGTTTTATAACCTTGTATAATTCTAATTTTATCAGTGTTTTATACTTCACTTTTTTCCTTAAATTTCTGTGGACCAATGTTGCATTTAGCATCTCGTCAAAACATTTAATAAATATCTTTCTGCCTATTTCATTAAGATATACTCCTCCAAGTTCTTTTTCAAAGTGTTCTTTATTTATCTGATTTAGATTGATAAGTTTAAAAACAATTCTATCTACTAAAATTGGTTTGAATATCTCTGATACATCTAAGGAAAGAGAAAATCTCCTTGTTCCTGGTTCATGGAGATAACTTATTGCAGGATTTAAAGGAGTTAAGTAAATCTCTTTAAGAATTGATGTATAAACAAGGGCATTACCAAAAGAGATAAGGGCATTTAATGGATTACCTGGTGGTTGAACCATCCTCTCTCCAAATTCCCATCCGGTGATTTTTTCAAAACAACTATAATATATCTTTCTCACATGTGCCTCTAAACTCATAAGTTCAGGAATGTTTTTTACTTTTTCTATTTCTTTTTCAAACTCCTCTATCCTTGCTATTTCTTCTTTAAAATCCTCTCTCTTCTGCAAATTCCTCTTGATATTATGTATAGCGCCTTGGACAAAACAACTTGCAAGAACAAACCTTTTTGTTTTATCAAGGTAATGCTGTGCCTGTCTAACTAAAAGGTCTCCTGAAAGGTTGGTTTCTCTTGGATAAAAAGTCCCTGAATAATATCCATAGTAGTTAAATATATGAATACAGATACCATTCTGGGCAGAAAAATTTAAAAATTTATTATTAAAATCTACTTCTCCAAATACAAACAACTGGTCTATATTTTCAACTGGGATGGGCTTTTTATCCTCTGGTGTTTCAAAAAATACAGTATTCTCTTTCCGCTTCAATGCTCCATTAGAAAAAATATAATAGTTTCTCATATATAACAAAATTCAAAATATGCACAGTTTTTACAATATGGCTTATTTATAACTTCCGGTGGTTTATTCATACTTATTATTTGTCCTATTTTTTCCTCTGCATCTTTCATATTCCTTCTGTCCTCATCGTCAAAAACTACATCTATCTTTCTCATAAGTTTAGGATAGTGTATTATTCCTTTTGCACATTTTACCCCTGTCTGCTGGATTTTATAGATATAATATTTCGTCTGCCATATATGTGCCTCTTCAAGTTTTCTTGATTTTTTAACTTCATTAACTATAATCTCATCCCCAACTTTTAAAAAATCCACCTTTATACTATCTCCTAACATCACTTCTTTATACTTTTCTCGTTTAAATGAATCTTCGCTTAACACCCTTCCTATCTCAACAAAATCTGAAAATTTTTCCATCCCCAAACCATGAGAAAAGAGCCACAATTTCCTTTTACACACAATATAATAAGCCACCTGCGTCCCAGTTATTCTGTATTCAATTAAA
>JAMWBP010000079.1 GCA_023819365.1 Candidatus Omnitrophota bacterium | reverse complement strand
TTTTTACTTAAATAAGCCATATTTTCAATTATGAGATTATTTAGGAAAAAAGCTCCCTGGCTTCCCCCAAGAATAAGGATAGTTTTATTTCTTTCAGTAAAATTAAACTCAGCGAGAATATCCTTCTTCGGATACCTCTTTTTAAAATCCATAGGAATAGGAAAACCTGTAATGACGGTTTTCTTTTTATGTAAAAGAGAAGAAGAAGGAAAAGAAAGTGCTATCCTGTCTACAATAAAACTGGAGAGTTTCGTGATTTTTCCAGGAATAAAGTTTTGTTCATGGACAAAACTTTTTTTATTACATAAAAAAGAAGCCAGTAAAAATGGAAGAGTTGTATAGCTTCCTGTAATTACCACTATATCAAATTTTCCTTTTAAAATCATAATACAGGAGCAAATTACAAGATAGATAAATTTTAAAAGAGAAAGGGGCTTCTTTATAGTTATTCTTACCTCCTGTATAACTTTGTAATAAAACCCCTTCTGCTCTAACCACCGAGTAATATAACTTCTTCCTGCTGGTACAAAAAAGAATATTTCTGCCTTTACTTTTTCTTGTAACTGTTCAGCAATAGCAAGTCCTGGAAAAAAATGTCCTCCTGTTGGTCCTGTTATAATGGCTACTCTTATAATTCTGTTATTCATTAGGGAATATTATAGCAATTCAAAAGTTAAAAGTAAAAAACCCTATAATGAAAATGATGAGGAAATTAAATATAATCTCTAAATCTTTCAATCCCTTGTTTATTGTGAAAATAAAAAGTAATATAATAGGTAGAAAATACAAAGAGGTGTATTATGGAAAAGGGGCTTGTAATAGTAGAATCGCCAACAAAAGCAAAAACTATTGGGAGTATCCTTGGTAAAGAATATAAAATTATGGCAACTATGGGGCATATAAGAGACCTTCCTGAAGATGAAATGGGGGTTGATATTGCCAATAATTTTAAACCAAAATATATTCTTATTCCTGGGAAAAGAAAGATAGTATCAAATCTTAAAAAATCTGCCCGGCAGTATAACGACATATTTCTTGCCACAGATGAAGATAGAGAAGGAGAAGCTATTGCTTGGCATGTGGCACAAATTATCAGTAGAAATCCTGAAGAGGTAAAAAGGGTTGTATTTCATGAGATTGTCCCTGAAGCCGTCAAAAAGGCGTTTGAGTCCCCCCGTACTATTCATCTTAACCTTGTAGATGCTCAACAGGCAAGGAGAATACTTGACCGTATTGTTGGATATACATTAAGTCCCTTTCTTGGCAGGGGCCTTTCTGCAGGGAGAGTTCAGTCGGTAGCACTGAAGTTAATAGTGGAAAGAGAAAGAGAGATTGAGAACTTTGTCCCTAAGATATACTGGATTGTAAAGGCAAGGGTGATAAAAAATGGAAAAGAGTTTTTTATGACACTTGTGGAAATAGAAGAAAAAAAGATAGAAAAGTATGGGTTAAAAGATGAAAAGATAGTGGATAATATAGTTGAAGACCTTAAAGAAGGGATACTTGTTGTCATAGATAAAAAAGAAGAGGAGAAAAAAATTAAGCCCTACCCTCCTTTTATTACAAGTACTCTTCAGCAGGATGCCTCTATAAAACTTGGATTTTCTTCTTCAAAAACGATGTTGGTAGCCCAGCAATTATATGAAGGGATAAAAACAGATGAGGGAGATATAGGGCTTATTACATATATGAGAACCGACTCTCCTTCAGTAGCGAAACAGGCAAGAGACCAGGCATTGAAATATGTAAAAGAGACATTTGGATATAATTATATCCCAGAAAGACCCCATGTATATAAAGGAAAAGCATCTGCGCAGGAAGCCCATGAAGCAATAAGGCCTACATCTGTGTTTAGAACACCTGAAAGGATGAAGCCATTTTTAAATGAGCAACAATATAAACTGTATGATTTGATATGGAAGAGATTTATTGCAAGTCAGATGAAGGAAGCGGTTATAAAAAATATAAAGCTTGTTGCAAAAAACGGAAAATATGGATTTTCTGCTGAAAGTAATGAGATTGTTTTTGATGGCTTTACAAAATTGTGGGATGTAAAGATTGATATAGGAGAAGTGGTTATTGCAAACATTCAAAAAGATGAAATACTGGAGGTTAAAGAATATCTTAAAGAACAACATCAGACAAGTCCTCCACCAAGATATACAGAGGCAAGTTTAATAAAAACACTTGAAAAGAATGGAATAGGGAGGCCTTCTACCTATGCTCCTATTATTTCAATTCTTTTTAATAGAGGGTATATAAAGAGAGAAAAAAAAGTACTGGTACCGCTAAAAATAGGAAGGGCTGTATGTGAAGTCATTGAAAGATTCTTCCCTGAAATAATAAAAGTTGATTTTACTGCGGAGATGGAAGAAAATCTTGATAAAATTGCAGAAGGGGAAAAACAATGGACAGAGATACTGCAGGAGTTCTACAATAGATATAAGGTTATGTTAGAAAAGGCAAATGAGATGTCATCGGAACATAATGAAATATTTAATCGTGTTCTGGCACAAGATAGAGTATGTCCAAGGTGTAAAGTCCCGCTTATAGTTAAAAAAGGACGTTATGGTATATTTTTAGGCTGCAGTAATTTCCCGCAGTGTAGATTTACTGAAAGGATTGTAAATGCTAATAATTCCTGCAATAGACATAAAGAGAAGTGAGGTTGTAAGGTTATATAAAGGGAATTTTAATAAGGTATCGCAGTATAATGTAAAACCTGATGTGGTTGCGCGTAAATTTCTTACTGCCGGTGTGAAACGATTACATATTGTATTTCTCTGGGGTGCCCATACAGGACAATTGTCAGAAGAAAAAGTTGTAATTAGCCAGATAATACGAATGAGGGACATCTATGATAACACTTGTAAGATACAGGTAGGAGGAGGTTTGCGAAGATATTCTCAGATAAAATCTTTTATTGATGGAGGTGTTGATTACATAATAATAGGAACATCTATATTGATACAAATTGCACTGGAAGAGGGGTTCTTGAAAAATGATATCAAACTTTTTTATCAGCAGTCAGGCAAGATGTTTGATGAAGAGAAAGAAATTCCTGAGGTTGACCTTATTGACAGAATAGAAACTGAATTTAAAGAAAAAGTCATAATTTCCATTGACTATCGTAAAGATGAGGTAGCCCTTAGTGGATGGGAGGTCACTCTTCCCCTTACACCTCATTATGTGATAAAAAAATTGTTAAAAAAGGGTTTTAGAAGATTTATTATTACCAATGTAGAACGAGACGGAACACTCAGTGGAATAGATTTAACTTCTCTGGCAACTATCTTAAATAAAATATATGGTTTTACTGAAAAACCGGAAGAGATTATTGTATCAGGAGGAATTACAACTGAAAAGGATATAGAAGCACTTCAAAAGATAAAATATAAACCTGATGGAGTTATTATAGGGAAAGCATTTTATCAGGGTGAATTAGATATTCGTACCCTAATAAAGAAATTTCAGGAGAAGCAGGATGCGGCAACTTTTTAAGCATCGGAATTTGGATAATTCTGATGGTTTAAGGATAGTAAAAAGTCAAAATTTAAAAGTCAAAAGTTTTGTTGAAACTAAAACAACTCCAAGAAAGTTAAGAAGAGGCCTGAAGGGAGTATCTCTCCTGACTTTCTTGATTTTTTGTGTTTTTACTACTTTTTTAACCCCTTCAAATTTCTTTGAAGGTAAGATTTATCCTGCCAATAACAGAGAATATCAGAAATTACTTCTTCCAAGATTAAAATCGGCAAAAAACTCTATATACATAATTATGTTTCTTGCCAGTTATTACCCAGAATATCCTGATAGTCCGACGAATGTTTTTTTAAAAGAACTGATAGAGGCAAAGAAAAGAGGGGTAAATATAGAAGTAATCCTGAATCAGTCAGACAATAACTCTTCTTCTCATACAACAATTGAAAATTTGAAAACAGCAAGGTACCTCTCAAACAGTGGTATATCAGTATATTTCACTCCTCCTGATAAAACTACACATTCAAAGGTGCTTGTTATAGATAGCAGATATGTGGTAATAGGAAGTGCTAACTGGTCATATTCAGCAATGGAGAAAAATAATGAAACATCAGTGATAATAGATTCACCAAAACTGGCAGAGTTTTATATAAAGCATTTTGAAGAGATAAAAAAAGAATGCCTCTTACTTATACAACCAGCCGGTAAATAATAGGAAGGGTGGGATTTTATGAAGAAGTTATTTTGTCCTTGTTTTATGTAGTTTATACTCAATACTATCAAGTAGTGCTATCAATGATGCCTCAATGATATTTTCTGAAACTCCTATAGTTCCCCAGGAACCTGTCTCATCTGCGCTTTCTATCACAACCCTTGTTACTGCTGCAGTAGCATCTTCCGGATGTAGTATTCTAACTTTGTAGTCAGTCAGTTTTACCTTTTCAATTTCAGGATAGAACTTTACGAGTGCTTTTCTTAAAGCGTTATCAAGTGCATTAACAGGTCCATTTCCTTCGCTTGCAGTATGTTCAATATACCTGTCTACCCTGACTTTTACTGTGGCTTCTGAAACTATTTTATTTCCACGTTTTTCCACAATAACTCTGAAGCCCTCAACAGTAAAAAGTTTTTTGTACTCACCGATTGTTTTCTTTACTATAATATCAAAAGAAGCATCTGCTGCTTCAAATTGATAACCCTCATTTTCAAGATTTACTACCTTATCAAGAATTTTTTTGATAAGTTCAGGTTTTTTGTCGAGATTATACATCCTGGTCTTCTGGAGTATTGTGCTTTTTCCTGAGAGTTCTGAAATAAGAATTCTTCTTTCATTTCCAACCTTTACAGGGTCTATATGTTCATATGTTTCAGGATTTTTGTGTACAGCGTCCACATGGACTCCCCCTTTATGTGCAAATGCACTTATACCCACAAACGGCTGTGA
>JAMWBP010000078.1 GCA_023819365.1 Candidatus Omnitrophota bacterium | reverse complement strand
CTTCTAAATGAAAAAAAATATAAAGGAGCAGAAAAGAGATAAAATTAATCCCTGGCAGGGACTTGTTATTATCAGTATCTCTATATTTGTATTCTTAAGATTTTTTGTTGATGGGCTCAGTTATCCTGGCTATAATCTTGTATGGAACACATACTTTTTTTTGCTTATTATAAGCCATATCCTGATTAAAAAATTCAAAATAGAACTTGATAAAACATCTATCTTTCTCCTACTTTACTTTATCACCTCAACAATATCAACAGGTATCTCCCCTATAAAAGGAACAGGGATTGTCTTTAACGCTCAGATACTTGCCTACTGGTGCATCTTTTTTCTTATAAAAGAGGCATTCAAAACCGAAAAGGTGCAAAAGGTTCTTCTTTTTACTATTGTGATAAGCGGATTGTTTGTATGTCTTTATGGACTGGACCAGTATTTTGTAGGATTTAAACAAACACAGGAGTTTATATATTCCAGACCTGAATTATTAAAAACACTACCTCCTTCTTTTATTGACAGGGTTACAAGCAATAGAGTTTTTGCTACATTTGTATATCCCAATGTATTTGCTGCATTTCTACTTTTTCTTATACCTTTATCATTATTCATTACTATCTCAAAAGAAAAAATTTTCATAAGGGGTATTTCTGGGATTACCCTCTTTTTCGCTATCTGGAATATGTTTCTTACAGGTTCGACTGGTGGATTATATGTACTACTTTTTGTATTACAGTTAATACTACTATTTCTCATTGTAGATTCTCAAAAACTTAAAATTGTTATTCCTCTCATTATAATTTTTGAATGTTTGATTGTATATGGGGGATTTAAAACACAGAAACTACCCAAAATGAGTTCTTTTGTTGATAGAGTAAGATACTGGAATTCAGCCATAGCGGTTTTTAAAGAACATCCAGTAGCAGGAGTTGGAACAGAAAATTACAGATATTATTACACAAAACATAAACTACCTGAAGCAATGGAAGCAAAGCATCCACATTCTATATTATTTGCATCTCTGGCTGAAACCGGACTGATAGGAACATTCTTTCTCTTTGCTTTTCTGATAACAATTACTGCAACCCTTTTTAGAAGAGCAAGGGCATCGCCGTTAGAAACAGGTCTGGCATTTTCCTTTCTGACATTTTTCCTTCACAATCTTATAGATTTTGACTTTATAAACCCTGCTGTTGCCGTATTATTTTTTATAACAGGTGGTATTGTACTTGCCGGACAGGAAACCAACAAACAGATAAATTATCATTCCTTGACAAGATGGTGTAATTTCCTTATCATATCTATGCTTGTTTTGACAGGAATAAGTTATACAAGATACTCCCTTTCTCAAAAAGCAATTAATATGTCTGGAAGAGAAAGAGAGATAAACAGCAAACTTTATTATATTGAAAGGGCAGATGTATTGTATCCTTTGAACTTTGAAATATATGAGAAAAAAGGAGATATCTTTTATACTATTTTTACCGTAAAAGAAGACCCTGCTTATAGAGAACAGGCAAAGATTTTCTATCAACAGGCAATTGCTTTAAACCCTCTATTTACAGGGAGTTATAGAAACCTTGCTCTTATATATGAAAATATAGGTGATTATAAATCAGCAGAGAGGATGTATCTTAAACTTCTGGAAATCTATCCTAATAAAAAACAATATAATATTGAAGTGGCTATGTTTTATAAAAATATTGGAGATAATGCCAGTTTCCGCCATTATTATGAAAGAAGTAAAAAACTTGTGGCAGTTACACTGGAAGAAAATGTGATTATACAGGAATATGAAAAATGGATAGAATCGCAGAAATAGAGACAAGAAAAGGTGAAAAGGCACAATTCTTTAGAGTTAGCCAGGAATTAATAGATATTCAAAAGGGCGACCTATGCATTGTGGAATTTACACAGGGAACTGTTGACTACGGAAAGGTATATACCTTTATTGAAGGGAAAACACTTATCAAGCCAACTATTTCCGGAAAGGTATTAAGAAAGGTGACAGAAAACGACATTGAAAATATAAGAGAAAACAGAGAAAAAATACTGGAATGTATTAACATCTGCAAAGAAAAGATAAAGATATATAATTTACCTATGAAACTTATTGATGGAGAATACTCTTTTGATAGAACCAAGATAACCTTTTACTACTGGTCCGAAAGCAGAATTGATTTCAGAAATCTTGTAAAGGAACTGGCAAAGATTTTCAACTGTCGTATAGAGATGAGACAGATAGGACTGAGAGACGAAGCAAAAATTAAAGGGGGATATGGAATATGTGGTTATCCATTATGCTGTGCACAGTTTTTAAGAAGATTTGATTCAATAACAATGAGAATGGTTAAAAATCAGAATTTACCCCTTGATATAAATAAAATCACAGGACAGTGTGGACGTCTTTTATGCTGTTTGGGCTATGAAGATGAACTTTATAAAAAAGAATTAGCGAAAAAATGAAGATTTATATCACTACACCTATATATTATATAAATGCAGAACCACATATAGGACATACTTATACAACCATTGCAGCAGATGTGCTTGCCAGGTTCTACAGGATGGCTGGCTATGATGTCTTTTTTCTCACAGGTACGGATGAACACGGGCAAAAGATATATGAAGTGGCTAAAACACAGAATATAACTACAAAAGAATTTGTTGATAGAAACTCGGAGATTTATAAAAAACTATGGGATGTTTTGAATATATCTTACACGAGATTTATCAGAACTACTGAACCAGAACATGAAGAAACAGTCAGAAAGGTATTTACTAAACTCCTTGAAAAAGGAGCCCTGTATAAAGGTAACTATGAAGGATATTACTGTATCCCTTGTGAAAGTTATGCAATACCTGAGGATGAAAATAACCCACTCTGTCCTGATTGCAATAGAACTATGAGTAAAATTTCAGAACCATCATATTTTTTCCGTATGTCAAAATATGCAAAACAACTTGAAAGATATATTGAAGAGAATGATTTTGTAAAACCGGACTTTAGAAAAAATGAGGTTCTTAATTTCATCAGAGCGGGCTTGTATGATGTGAGTATCACAAGAAAAAATGTTGAATGGGGAATCTCTTCTCCAACACCTGAAAATTATACAATTTATGTATGGTTTGATGCTCTCATAAACTATTTAAGTGGCGTTGGGTATATTCAAAATGACATACTGTTTTCAAAGTACTGGCCACCGGATGTCCAATTCATAGGTAAGGACATTATGAGATTCCATCATATTATATGGCCCTGCTTATTGCTCGCTCTTGACCTTCCACTTCCAAAGGTTATATTTGCCCATGGATGGTGGACATCGGGTAAGGATAAAATTTCAAAATCAAAAGGGAATATCGTTTCACCACAAAAAATTATAGAAGAGTATGGATTAGACCCTTTAAGATACTTCCTTTTAAGAGAAGTTCCTTTTGGACTTGATGGTGAATATTCAGAAGAAGGATTTAAAAAAAGGTATAACAGTGACCTTGTTAATGACCTGGGCAATCTTGTAAACAGAACCCTTAACCTTGTAGAGACAAAGATGTCAGGAATAATAGGCAATGAAACACCTGAAATAACTCTTGCAAATTTCGCAATTTCTGTATTTGAAGAGTATGAGAAAAAAATGAAGGCAATTGCCTTTTCTGAAGCACTTGAAGAGATATGGAAACTTATATCATTCCTTAACAGATTTTTAGATGAGAAGGCACCCTGGAGGGAAGGATGTAAAAATGTAGCAGAGATAGTTAATAGCACCATATATGGTATCCGTGCTGCTACAATAATGCTGGCCCCATTCATCCCTAATTCATCATCAAAAATATGGAAAATGTTGGGCTTTGATGGAGACCCGGGTAGTAAAGGATTTAACCTATTAAACCAAAATATACCAGAAGGCACAAAAGTAAATAAAAGGGAGATAATCTTCCCAAGGAAAAAATAATGAAACCAATATATAAAAGGTTCGTTTTAAAACTTTCAGGAGAGGCATTACAGGGAGAACAGAAGTTTGGTATCAATTCAGACGCAATTGTTTCAATAGCAAAAGAAATAAAAGATGTATGGCAGTTAGGATGCGAGATAGGTATAGTACTGGGGGCTGGAAATATCTACCGGGGAAATACCAGGGATAGAAAGATTATAGATCCGGTAACAGCCGATTATATGGGAATGCTTGCCACAGTAATTAATGGACTTGCTATGCAAAATACCCTTGAAAAACTGGGGCTTGAAACAAGGGTTCAGAGTGCATTTGATATGAAACAGTTCTGTGAAATGTATATAAGGAGGAGAGCGATAAGGCACCTTGAGAAAAAAAGGATTGTTATATTTGTTGGTGGAACAGGGAACCCGTATTTTACAACTGATACTGCTGCTGCACTTAAAGCTATAGAGATAGGTGCGGAAGTAATCCTTAAAGCAACAAAGGTAGATGGTATTTACTCAGCAGACCCTAATTTAGACCCATCAGCAAAAAGATATAATATCCTTTCTTATATGGATGTGCTCCAAAAACGGCTAAAGATAATGGATAGTTCTGCAATATCCTTATGTATGGATAACCATATCCCCATTGTTGTTTTCAATCTTTTCAGAAAAGGAAATTTGAAAAAGATAGTGATGGGTAAAGGAATAAAAACAACAGTAAAGGAGTAAGGAGGGCACACTATGAAAAACAAGATATTCAATGAGGTTAAAAAGAAGATGGAAGGGGTTATAGATTTCTTCAAAAAAGAAATAGGCACTTTAAGAGCAGGAAGGGCTTCTATATCTCTTCTTGAAGGAATTACAGTTGAATACTATGGTTCAAAGATGCCGATAAGCCAAATTGCAACAATAACAATCCCTCAGCCACAGTTAATTGTAATACAACCATGGGATAAGAATGTGCTGCAAGAAATAGTAAAAGCCATTCAGATAAGCAATATCGGAC
>JAMWBP010000077.1 GCA_023819365.1 Candidatus Omnitrophota bacterium | reverse complement strand
GGGCAGATGCTTGGACTATTTCAGGATCTATCTCAAGCACCCTCACTGCTCTGCTTTTGTGATACATCGCAAGTAAGATGTCTCTACCTCCACCTACTCCTATTATCAAGGTGGAAGGGTCTTTGGATAGATGGTAGGCAGAGGAAAATATCGTCCAGTCCAAAAATTCCATATCTTCAGGGTCTATAATGTTATAGATTGGCATAGGTGCTCCACCATCAACTGTAAGTGCTTGTCCCCCTGGGACCTTTCCCGTAAAGTTTAAACTCAGTCCTGCTGTGATACGGATATGTTTACCCTGACAAGTATGGATAATCCCGAGAGGGCTATAGTATGTATGTGTTATTCTGGTATCAGGTAGACGCAGAAGTCCGGGTAGTCCTTTGTACTGGCACATATATGGCAGGAGAGTATCTGGAGAGAAAAGTATAGAGGATGGGATAAGTAATAAAACCAGACAGATGGAGATTACCTTCCACCATTTCCTGGTAAGGATGTAAACACTCCATAATCCTCCTGCAATAAGTCCAAATATACTGGGAAAAGATAGATACCTCTCTGGAGGAACAAGATACATAATAACGAGGGCTGTAACAACTCCGGCTCCTGAACCCGCAAGATTAAATGCATAGATTTTGCCTGTCCTATCTCCGAAACAGGTAAAGAACAGGGCAAGGATTGTAGAAGCAATAAGGAACGGAATGGAGTAGAGAAAAAACTGCCCCATTATATATAAAAACTGTCTGATATCCCATATAAGATAAAGATAGTTTAGCGGGAGATTGCTGCTGAGATAAAAACAGACAGGGACCGATACACTGAAAAGGAAACAGCCAGTAAGGATGAGAAAGTTGCGATACCGCTTAAAAAATTCAGAACCAAATACTAAAAGAACACCACTGAATCCCAGTCCTAACATAGATATACTTACAACCATATAGGCATAATGTCCCCAGTTGATAATTGCAAGGAGTCGCATAAGGAGTATCTCATAACTCAGTAGCGCAGATGAGACAAAGAAGATTGTAAGAAATGGTATTAACATTTATTGTGGACCACCTCTAAGTGGAACAAACCTTACTGGACATATACTCTCTGTCTTAACTTTTCCTTCAGAACTCTTTTGGACAAGGATGAGGCTCTGTATTTGAAATGCCCCTCCTATAGGTATTACCATCCTTCCACCTGGTTTCAGTTGTTTTAGCAATGGCGGAGGTATATGTGTTGCGGATGCTGTCACAACTATTGCATCAAATGGAGAGTGTTCTTCCCATCCGTAATACCCGTCTCCTATCTTTACCTTTACATTATTGTATCCTTCCTTGCCCAGTACCTGTTTAGCTTTATTTCCAAGTGAAGGAATTATCTCCACAGTGTAAACTTCCTTTACTATTTTTGAGATAACTGCTGCATGATATCCAGACCCAGTTCCCACCTCAAGAACCCTATCCTCTGGATTAAGCAAGAGTTTTTCACACATAAGTGCAACAATATATGGCTGAGATATTGTCTGTCCCTCTCCTATAGGTAAAGGCCTATCTTCATAGGCATAGGGAACTTGATTAGGAGGGACAAATTTGTGCCTTGGGACAGACAACATTGCATCAAGCACGCGCTGGTCTTTGATCCCTCTCATCTCAATCTGTGTCTCAACCATTGACTTTCTGAGCGAGGTGTATTCATCTCCATGGAGTGTTTTTATAGCCATAGATATCTCAGACAACCAAAGAAGACAGGTAAGGAACAACAAATTTTTTGCTTCTTTCATAAAAAAATTTTACCACCCATAACTCCAGAAATCAATCTTACACCTTCTGCTACCTCATCAACTTTTCTATACAAAAACCCCCTTTTTCCCCAATCTCTCTAAATTCTATCACTCTGTTAAGGGCTCCTGCCAACTCTCCTTTTGCCACTATCCACTCCCTTGTTATAAAATTTTCTCTTAGGAGATGGATATTTTCGTATAGATTTTTAATTAAGGCAATGGGAATTTTTGACTTGCAGATAAAAGATGTGGTAAAATAATAATAAGACAGCGAAGATGCTGGCTTTATAAAAACAAAGAAGTTTTGGGAAAAGGCAAAGGAGCCCACATAGGCAAAGAGGTGCCGATGTGGGTTTTTTTATTTTATAAACTTTAAGGAGGAGCAAAATGGGGACGGAACCGAAAGATGTATATAATACCTTTCAGATTGTTCAGGAACAGTTAGCGGATTGTGTAAGAATTTTAAATCTCAGTGAAGACATATATAACATACTTCGCTCACCAATGCGTGAAATTCATGTATCTTTACCTGTAAAGATGGATGATGGAAGGATAAAGGTATTCCACGGTTTCAGGGTTCAGTATAACAATGCATTGGGTCCTACAAAGGGAGGGATAAGGTTTCATCCTGAAGAAACAGTAGATACAGTAAGGGCACTGGCTGCCTGGATGACCTGGAAGTGCTCCCTTATGGGACTTCCTTTAGGTGGTGGTAAAGGTGGGGTAATATGCAATCCAAAAGAGATGTCAGAGGGAGAAATTGAACGGCTAAGCAGAATGTATATAGATAGGATTTACAAATACATAGGACCTGAAGAAGATATCCCTGCTCCTGATGTATATACTACTCCTCAGATTATGGCATGGATGATGGATGAGTATTCAAAGATAGCCCAGAAGAACCAGTTCGGTGTTATTACAGGGAAACCACTGCTTTTAGGAGGGTCTTTAGGAAGAAACGATGCTACTGCAAGAGGTGGGCTTTATGCATTAAGGGAAGCAGCAACGGAATTAGGGATTGACCTTGGATACGCAACAATAGCGATACAGGGATATGGCAATGCGGGCTACTATGCAGCAAAACTTGCAAAAGAACTGTTTGGTTCAAAGATAGTTGCTGTAAGTGATAGTAAGGGTGGAATATACAACAAAGATGGGATTGACCCTGAAGAGGCACAGGAACATAAGATGAAAAAGTCCTCTGTGGTTGGTTTGCCCGGGACAAAAAAAATAACAAGTGAGGAGCTCCTGGAACTGGATGTGGATATTCTTATACCGGCAGCCCTTGAGAATGTAATTACTGCAAAGAATGCACCTGATATCAAGGCAAAAGTGGTCCTTGAACTTGCAAATGGTCCAACAACACCTGATGCAGATGATATCCTCTATAAGAAAGGTATCCATGTAATCCCCGACTTCCTTGCTAATGCAGGTGGTGTTACCGTTTCATATTTTGAGATGGTTCAGAATTTTATGATGTATTACTGGAGTGAAGAAGATGTCCACAGCCGTCTTTCTGATAAGATGTCTCATGCATACCATTCTGTACTTTCTGCGGCTAAACAATACAAGGTAAATATGAGACAGGCTGCCTATGTTGTGGCTGTAAGCAGGGTTGTTGAAGCAATGAAGATGCGGGGATGGATGTAAAATTAAGTAATACACCTCCTCATCCATACCCTCTCCCTATAAGTGGAGAGAGGGAAATTCCCTCACCCATACCCTCTCCCCAGCGGAGAGAGGAAAAAGGTGAGGGGTAGAGCAAAGAAAAGGAAGGTATGGGGGGTTTTTGAGTTTCCACTTGACTGATGATAGAATAAGAATTATGCGAGAGGAAGAGGTTATCAGTCAGATAAAAGAAATTATAAAAATAAAAAACAACAATGTTGTGGTTGGTCCTGGAGATGATGCAGCGGTTGTATCATATAACAGGAAAGAATATCTTATTCTTACAACGGACTGTGTGGTTGAGGAAGTCCACTTTAATAGAAAAAAGACCCCTTTATTCCTCATTGCCAGAAAAGCCATTTCAGTCAATTTAAGTGATATAGCCGCAATGGGGGGGGTACCTTTATACGCACTTGTATCTATTGGATTGCATAAAGCACCAACACAGAAAGATATATCTCAGATTATAAAAGGTTTACAATATATGGCAGACAGATTTAGTTTTGATATAGTAGGGGGTAACCTTACAAAATCAGACAAGTTGTTTATAGATGTATCTATGGCAGGTAAGGTAGAGAAAAAATATCTGAAACTGAGAAGTGGAGCAAAGCCAGGAGACCTTATTTATGTAACAGGAACATTGGGCGGTAGCTGCCTCAAAAAACACCTAACCTTTATACCGAGAATAAGAGAATCCAGAGAAATCATCAAAAGAGTGCCTGTGAGTGCTATGATGGATATATCTGATGGGCTTTCAACAGACCTTATTAGATTGGCACAGGCAAGTGGTACTGGATTTAAGATACATCTTGACAAGATACCTGTTTCAAATGATGCATTAAAGATAAGCAAAGAGAAAGAAGGAGCAATACAGCATGCATTAAATGATGGTGAGGACTATGAACTGGTATTTACTGTGCCCGTAAAACACAAGAATAAGGTTCCTGTCAAGATTAATTCTGTGCCTTTAACCTGTATTGGAGAGATAGTAAAAGAAAAGAGATATACGGGGCTCTCTTCTGATGGGAGAGAGGTCTTAATACATCCTTCAGGATATTCCCACTTTTAACTGTTCCTCCGCACCACTGCGGGTGCTGTATTTTGGTCAGACCTATTCAATCAGGTAAGGACTTTCTTTAAAAAACTGCCTGTATATGACTTTTTATTCTTTATTATCTGTTCCGGTGTTCCTTCTGCTACCACATAACCGCCTTTATCTCCACCTTCAGGTCCAAGGTCTATGATATAGTCAGCACACTTTATCACATCAAGGTTATGTTCTATCACAAGGACTGTGGAGCCCCTTTCCACAAGATTATTAAGTACCATTAACAATTTTTCTATATCTGCAGTATGAAGTCCTACAGTGGGTTCATCAAGTATATATAAAGTCCTCTCATTCCCTTTCCTGCAAAGTTCTGCTGCCAGTTTTACCCTCTGTGCCTCTCCTCCTGAAAGTGTGGTTGCAGGTTGTCCTAATTCAATATATCCAAGCCCAACATCATATAATGTTTGC
>JAMWBP010000076.1 GCA_023819365.1 Candidatus Omnitrophota bacterium | reverse complement strand
ATTGTATGCCACTTAAGGGAAGATAGAAGACATATCCAGGACAGAGATGTATATCTACTTAAACAGGTTGTAAAGACACGATTTAATCTTGAAATGGCTCTTTCTGAAGAGATAATAAGGATTGCTGTGAATGTAAAGCCACATCAGGTTACTATTGTTCCTGAGAAGCGTGAAGAGCTAACAACAGAAGGTGGACTTGATGTTATAAAAAATTTTGAAAAGATAAAAAAAAATGTGAAACGGTTTCATAATGCAGGAATAAAAGTAAGTTTATTTATTGAGCCGGAAGAACATCAGATACTGAAAAGCAAGGACACAGGTGCAGATTTTATAGAGATACATACAGGCAGATATGCTGAAGCGAAGACAGAAGGAGATATGAAGAAAGAATTAGAAAAAATAATCAGAGCAACTGACTATGCCATTTCCAAAGGAATACGGGTAAATGCAGGACATGGATTGGATTACCACAATACAGGTCCTATTTGTAAGATTAAAGGGATTGAAGAGCTAAACATAGGATATAGTATTATTTGCCGCGCTGTTTTTGTGGGTTTGGAAACTGCAGTGAAAGAGATGCTTGATATTATAAGGAGGGAGTCCGGGTGAAAAAAAAGATTATAGATTCTTTTAAAAATCCTTTTGCCAATAGAGAAAATGTAATGAATCTTCTAATCGGAGGGGTTATAACCTTTTTTCCGGTTCTTAATCTTATACCGATAGGGTATCTCGGGACAAAACTTAAAAAAAGTATCCAGCAAGATAAGTCACCGGTTAAATGGGATGAAAACATAAAAGGATTATTTAAAACAGGCATTTTTTTGTTTATTATATTTATATCCTATCTTATAATACCTCTTTTATTGATGTTTTTAGGTGGGAGTTTTATGTTGACCCTTTCCGGAGGGAAAATCTTCTCTTTATTTTATTTTAGGGGCCAGATTTTGAACCTTCTTGGTACAATAACTCTCTTAATCTCCATTTATTTTCTTCCTTTTGCTGTCTGCATTTATCTGGAAGATAGTAATATAAAAATGGCTTTTAATATACAAAAAGTACTGGAAAAGATATTTGTTGTGGTTAAAGAGTACACCATATCTTATCTGATAATTCTGGGTTTGCTTACTGCTTCTGTCTCCATTATTTTTTTGTTTATGAACTGGGTAATGGGCTTTCTTTTAAGTGGTTTTTTATTTTTTTATGATGGCCTGGTTATAACAGGAATTGTGGGTAAAATTTTTCCCAGGAAGGCAATAACCATATCTCTTCTGAAGATTTCAGAAACATAAGTTAAAAGGTAAAAACAACGGCCAAAGATTAAAGTTAAGTCCTTGCATATAAATGCTTTACAAAATAAATGTCGGATAAGAAACATTATGTTAACTTAGAAGGAAGAAAAAGAGGATTTTTTTCTTTTTGTAGCGGTATATTTTTATCTTAAGAAAAATTATTAAATAAAGTTTTTTAAGTTTTTTATTTATAGGAACTTAATGATAGAAAAACAGGAGATAAATTTACTATGAATAACTTAGAAAATAGGGCTAATTTTTTATATATTCAATAGTGGCATCTTCTTTGCTCAAGAGTTAATTTTGGATGTGGTATAGTGCTAAGTATATATGAATTAAGGACTTATGTATTATTATTTAATGTATTTTAAACATTGGAATTTCAATAAATTCCGATGTTTAAAGAATTGGTGTAATATAAAATACTAAAGGGGTTTTCAGAAAAGCCCTTACTTTTGACTTTCTTAACAGGTAGGATGTCTCTTAAAAAATTAATAGATTAATAACCTCGTAATGTCTTCAACTTCCAGTCCTCTGATTTTTTCTCTGTGGGGAGAGGATATTGGTTAAGGACCATTTCAAAATACGCAAACAACTTTTTATATAGAGCCCCCTACCCTGTTAGTATTCAAAAAATCCGGGATAAAAATAGAAATAGAGTTAGGGTAAGGGTAGTGAAAAATTAGTAACAGTTTACACCCATATTTAACTTCTTAACTTCATAAGTTTTTTACTTTTGAAGTTCAGAACTTCTTATCTTCTTCTACTACCGCCTGAGCAGCAGCAAGGATTGCAATCGGTATCCTGAATGGAGAACAACTTACATAGTTCATTCCTACTCTGTGGCAGAACTTTACTGATTCTGCTTCACCTCCATGTTCTCCGCAGATACCAACCTTTAAGTCAGGTTTTGTAGCCCTTCCTCTTTTAATACCAATATCAACAAGTTCTCCTATACCTTCCTGGTCAAGAACCTGAAAGGGGTCATCTTTTAATATCTTATTCTCTATATAAGCAGGAACAAATCCACCTATATCATCTCTTGAAAATCCAAATCCCATCTGGGTAAGGTCATTGGTCCCAAAAGAGAAAAATTCTGCTTCCTGAGCAATTTTATTAGCCGTAAGAGCTGCCCTTGGTATCTCTATCATTGTGCCATAGAGATATTCAATTTTATCTATCCCATATTTTTCACATACCTCTTTATATACCTTATCAACTATCTCTCTCTGATGTTTAAGTTCTTCCACAGTACTTACTACAGGGACCATAATTTCAGGAAGAGCTTTCTTCCCTTCTTTTATAAGTTCTGCAGTTGCCTCAAAGATAGCCCTTATCTGCATCTCTGTAATTTCAGGATAGGTAATACCAAGACGAACTCCTCTGTGTCCCATCATTGGGTTGGTCTCGTGTAATGCTACTGCTCTTTTTTTAAATTCTTCAATTGAAATACCTAAACTTTTAGCCAGTTTTATCTGTTCATCTTCTCTCTTTGGAACAAATTCATGTAGTGGTGGGTCAAGCAACCTTATAGTAACAGGAAGTCCATTCATAACATCTAAAGTTGCCTTAATATCTTTTTTAACATAAGGCATCAGTTCAGCAAGTGCTGCTTTCCTTTCTTCTTCTGTTCTGGCTATAATCATCTTTCTTAACCGGAAAAGTGGCTCTTCAGAACCTTCACCATAGAACATATGTTCTGTTCTAAAAAGTCCTATACCTTCTGCTCCAAAAGAGATAGCGTTTTTAGCATCTTCTGGAGTATCTGCATTTGCTCTTACTCCTAATCTCTTTATGGAACGGGCAATCTTTATAAACTCCTTAAATCTTGGATTTTCTGTTGCATCAATCATAGGAAGTTCCCCTGCATATACATAACCTTTGGTTCCATTCAAAGTAAAGATATCACCTTCTTTAAAAGTTTTTCCATCAACAACAACAGTTTTATTCTTGATATCTATTTTCAGCGCGCTGCATCCGACAATACAGCACTTCCCCCACCCTCTTGCAACAAGTGCTGCATGGCTGGTCATTCCTCCTCTTCCTGTGAGGATTCCTTGTGCTGCTCTCATTCCTTCTACATCCTCAGGGTTGGTCTCTTCTCTTACAAGAATGACCTTTTTACCTTGTTTTGTCCATTTAACAGCATCATCTGCTGTGAATACAATATGGCCTGAAGCTCCTCCAGGTCCAGCAGGAAGTCCTTTTGCAAGTGGTTTTGTTTTAGCTTCTATAGAAGGGTCAACAAGGGGATGAAGAAGTTCATCTATCTGTGCAGGGGATAGCCGCATAACAGCGGTTTTCTCATCAATAAGTCCTTCTGCTAGCATATCCATTGCCATATTAAGAGCAGCTGTTCCTGTCCTTTTTCCAACACGACACTGTAACATCCAGAGCCGTCCTTCCTGTATTGTAAACTCTATATCCTGCATATCCTTGAAATGTTTTTCAAGGGTTGTTCTTATATTACATAGTTCTTTATATACATCAGGCATTGCCTCTTCAAGGGATTTAAGGTGTCTATTCTGTTCTGTTTTCGTCTCTTCATTTAGAGGATTGGGTGTTCTTATCCCGGCAACAACATCCTCTCCTTGTGCATTTACAAGCCACTCACCATAAAACTTATTTTCTCCTGTTGCTGGATTTCTTGTAAAGGCAACTCCTGTTGCGGATGTTTCTCCCATATTCCCGAATACCATTGCTTGGACATTTACTGCGGTTCCCCAGTCATCTGGAATACCTTCAATCCTTCTGTAAGCAACTGCCCTCTTACCGTTCCATGACTGGAAGACCGCTTTTATCCCACCCATAAGTTGTTCCCATGCATCATCAGGAAAATCCTCTCCTATAACCTCTTTTACTCTCTTTTTAAACTGTTCACACAGACCTTTAAGGTCATCTGCTGTAAGGTCTGTGTCGGACTTATAACCTTTTTTCTCCTTTAGTTCTTCCATCATTTTATCTAACTGTAACCTTATCCCTTTCCCTTCTTCCGGCTCCCTTCCTGCTGCTTTTTCCATAACAACATCAGAATACATCATAATTAAACGTCTGTAAGCGTCATAAACAAACCGTGGATTATTTGTCTTTTTGATAAGCCCCGGGATTGTTGCAGAACAGAGCCCTATATTAAGAACTGTTTCCATCATTCCAGGCATTGATTTTCTTGCTCCTGAACGAACAGAAACAAGAAGAGGATTCTCAGGGTTGCCAAACTTACAGCCCATAATTTTCTCAACTTCAATGAGATTTTTCTTTACTTCCTCTAAAAGACCCTCAGGTAGTTGTTTATTATGTTTGTAATAGTAAGTACAAACCTCTGTTGTGATAGTAAAGCCAGCAGGAACCGGGATACCTAACCTTACCATCTCTGCAAGTCCTGCGCCTTTACCGCCAAGCAATTCTTTCATACTGCCATCACCATCTGCTTTTCCTCCACCAAAAAAATACACATACTTACCCATTTTGCCGCCCTCCTTTTTTATATTTGACAAAAAGATATATTTATTTTACTATCTTTCTAAAATTTTTCAAGAAATCCCATTGCTTCCTAAAATTCCGACATAAGAAAATTTAAAAAAGGTAAGCACCTCTATTCCGATGTTTTTTCAAAATTTTCTTATGAAGATATCTATTAGTTCCGAGTAAATCTTCCAAAATACTTTTAAGATAACGTC
>JAMWBP010000075.1 GCA_023819365.1 Candidatus Omnitrophota bacterium | reverse complement strand
AGCAGTTATAAGATTGTTTTTAATAGGATGTGGAGTATACCTGACATTCAAAACAAAACTTACATACCAGAAAGAAGGTATATCTGATGTATTTGCTATTGTGGGTATTATTCTTATGATTATTGGTGTGGTATTACTTTTTTCTCCCTTATTGAGATAATTTCTTCTCCCCTCGGGGGAGAAGATAAAAGATGAGGGGGAAAGAGTAAAGGCAAAGTTTATAACCCCTCACCCTATCCCTCTCCCCGCAAAGCGAGGCGAGGGGAAAAAGCGGGACCCCTCACCCTACCTTCTTCCTCAAGGGGCGAGGAGAACAAAGAGGTATTTCCCTGCAAGAACAAGGGGTGAAGATGTTTGGGTAGAATGGTTTGTAATTTTTTGGTCTAATAAGTTACATTTCCTTCCGATACGGGAGCGGTGGGGACCCTTATCACTTAGGCATAATCAGGTTTATTGCTTCTGTCCTTGTCCTGAAGTCCCTTAAGAAAATACCTCTCATTGCAGATGTAACTATCTTTGTCCCTGATTTCCTTGCACCACGCATACTCATACACATATGTTCTGCTTCAATTACAACCATTGCTCCCTGTGGTGTTAGCACCTTCATAATAGTATCTGCAATCTGGTTTGTAATCCTTTCTTGAATCTGCATCCTTCTGGAGAATATATCCACAAGACGGGCAAGTTTACTTATCCCAACAACAACTCCATTGTCAGGAAGATATGCAATATGTGCTTTACCATAAAAAGGCAGAAGGTGATGTTCACAGAGAGAAAAGAAGGGGATGTCCTTTACAAGAACCAGTTCATTAAAGCTTTCTTTAAATGTCTTTCCCAGTACTTTTTCCGGGTCTTCCTCTATGCCTCCAAGAAGTTCCGTATACATCCTTGCTACCCTTTTAGGTGTCTCTTTTATCCCTTTTCTATTTGGATTTTCTCCAACTGCTTCTATGATTGACCTAATTGCCTCTTCTATTTTCTTCTGGTCCATTTTACTCCTTTTCTCCCCTTTCCAGTTGGAGGATTTCATCTATCTCATCTGAGTTAAGTGTCTCTTTTTGTAAGAGTGCTTCAGCAAGTTGTTCTAATTTGTCCCTCTGGCTTTTAAGTATATCTGTTGCTCTGTTCTCTGCTTCTTCAAGAATTCTTCTTATCTCATTATCTATATCCCTTGATGTATCTTCGCTGTATTCCCTCTGTCTGACAATATCTCTACCAAGGAAGACCGCTTCATTGTGGTGGTAACTCACAGGTCCTAAATTCTCACTCATCCCCCACTCACATACCATCCGTCTTGCTATCTCTGTTGCGATTTTCAGGTCGTGTTCTCCGCCTGTAAAAATTTTACCGAAGACCATCTTCTCCGCACTCCTTCCTCCCATAAGCGCACAGATTGAGTTTTTATAATATACATTACTTTCAATAAACCTGTCTTCTTCAGGAAGTATATGTGTTATGCCAAGTGCCTGGCCCCTTGGTATTATAGTAACCTTGTGCACAGGATAGACCTCCGGGAGCTGTTTCTGGATAAGTGTATGACCTGCCTCATGATAGGCAATAATTTTCTTCTCCCTATCACTTATTACCAAACTTTTTCTTTCAACACCCATAAGAACCTTATCTTTTGCCTCTTCAAAATCAGCCATTTCTATTTTGTTTTTGTTTTTTCTTGCCGCAAGAAGAGCCGCTTCATTGACAAGGTTTTCAAGGTTTGCACCTGATAGTCCTGCGGTTGCCCTTGCAAGAACCTTTACATCAACGGATTCATCTATGGGTTTGTTTCTCATATGGACCTTCAATATCTCTTCCCTTGCTTGAATATCTGGAAAGTCAATCACTATAGTTCTATCAAATCTGCCTGGTCTTGTGAGGGCAGGGTCAAGGACATCGGGTCTGTTTGTTGCTGCCATTACAATTACACCGCTTTCGGTAGGGAATCCATCCATCTGCACAAGTAGTTGGTTAAGGGTCTGTTCTCTTTCATCATGTCCACCACCGAGTCCTGCAAATCTCTGTCTTCCGACAGCATCAAGTTCATCAATAAAAATAATACATGGGCTTAGTCGCATCGCCTGTCTAAAGAGATCGCGTACTCTACTAGCGCCTACACCTACGAACATTTCCACAAAATCCGAACCGCTCATACTCAAAAAAGGGGTTCCTGCTTCACCTGCAACCGCTTTTGCCAGAAGTGTTTTCCCTGTTCCCGGAGGACCTATAAGAAGGATGCCCTTAGGAATTTTACCACCAAGCCGCTGGAATTTTTTGGGGTCTTTCAAGAACTCAATGACCTCACGAAGTTCTTCTTTTGCTTCCTTACATCCAGCAACATCGTTAAAAGTAACACGGTTTTTCTTGTCGGGCATTATGGGTCTGCTTTTTGTAAATGCCATTACCCTGCTGCTTTCAGATGCCATATGTCTGAATACAAAAAACCATATAAGAAGAAAAACAAGAATTATAGGAACGGTAGATACAAGGATATTTATCCAGATATTTGAGGATGGTTCTACCTTAAAGTCAATATTATATTCCCTTAAGATATTAAAAAGTTCAGGGTCATCCGGTTTATAGGTTGAAAACTTTTTGCCATCCTTCAGTGTGCCAGTTATAATATCTTCTTTTATGATAACAGTACCGGAGATATTACCCTGTTTTACCTCACTAAGAAACCTGCTGTATATAATCTCTTCCTTTTTACCTTCAAGTCCTGAAAACCTTGCCAGTGTTATAAGGATAATTCCTGCTATTATCCAGAATAATAACCCCTTGAAATGACTGAAATTATTCCTTTCTGGCTGTTTTTTCTTTTCTTCGTCTGCCATAACTATCCACCTCTTTTTTTAGTGTCTTTATGATTGTTTCAATCTCTTTCGGAATCTCCTCTCCTGCCGTAATTATAATACCAGTCATATTCTCTGTGAAAAGTTTTTTAAGACGGGCTCGGGTGATGTCTATTTCTTTAACAGGTATATTAACGATTTTTATGCTATCTGTCAAGATAATTTTATCCTGAATAACTTTTTTAACTTCTTCACAGGGTATATCTTTTCTTTCAAGAAAAACACCATCTGCATCACAAATAAGGCATATATCAGGTCTTCCAGAGATAAGGTATCTTACATTATGGGGTACAATCTTTCTTGCCTTTCTGGCAACTTTCAGGAAGTATCCGTCATCCATTCCCTTTGGTCGCAGTATGAGAACATCAGGCATACTATCTACAACCATTTTGATATGTTTAAAAGGTGTTTTCCTCCCAACCTCTAACAATACAGACAGGAAAGGGAGATGTATCTCTTTTTTGCTGATGTAAAGCAACACATCTTTCTCTATTCTGTATAGTTTAAAACGAAGTTTATGAAAACCAGACGATACTTCAGGTTTTATTGCCCTGGAATATTCTTCCATCACCCTCAGTGCTTCAGACACCCTCATAAAATTTCTTTCAATGACCTGTTTTACATCTTCTCTACTTCTGGTGTCAATCCACTTACCTTTATCGTTAATAGTATCTCTTCCTCTTTTTATCTCTGTCAATCCGAAGTGTCTATCAATTATAATAGATAAGGAATGCCGTAACTCTTTTATATTTCTTATAGAAGAGACATCCATATTATAATAAAACCGCAATGTATCTTCTATTACCCGCATTCCTTCTCTTGCACGATTAAAATTTGCATCAATAATTCTTAATATGCTGTCCATTATTGATTCTTTATATTTTCAAAAAAGTTTTTCTTCAATAAGATGGCAAAGGATATGGATGATAAGAGAGTGTGCCTCCTGTATCCTTGGTGTCTTTGTAGAATTAACAGAGATTGTAATATCAGAGATTTTGGAAAGATGAGATGGTTCTTTTCCTGTTAGTGAAATAACCTTCATCTTTTTCTTTTTTGCTGCCTTTGCTGCCTCAATCACATTTTTTGAAGCGCCGGAGGTGGAGATGCATATAAGGATATCTCCTTTCTTTCCAATCCCTTCAACCTGCCTGGAAAATACAACATTAAATGAATAGTCATTTCCAATGGATGTAAGTTCTGAAGAGTTTGTTGTAAGTGCAATAAATGGGAGTGAACGCCTCTCTTTTAGAAATCTCCCTGTCATCTCTGCTGCCCAGTGCTGGCAGTCAGCCGCACTACCACCATTCCCGCATAGAAGAACCTTATTCCCATTTTTTAGTGCATCTACTACAACACTGGAGACCAAAATGAATCTTTCAATTGCGTGTGGTTTCAATAACTTTTCTTTTGTACTTATACTTTCAGATATAGATTCTTTTATAATATCTTTCTCATCCTGTTTCTTCTTCGTCATATACCTCTTCCTCTACCTCTCCGTTTTGTTTTATACTTGTTACGAAAACCTCAATGTTTGATATTCTCTCAATACCTACAGCATCCTGAAGATAGTCCTTTGTCATTTCCTGGATCCTTGAACATATTTCAGGGATATTGAGATGTGCATAGAGTTTGACACGTATCTTTGTTTCAAGTCCTTTTGATGAGATAGAGTTTTTTACTTTTAATGACCTTATTCCCTGTATCTGTTTCATAAGCATAGAGTTTATATAGTCCTCTATCGCACGCAGGGATATCTTTATCTTTCCGCCAGGATTATCAAAAGAGATAACCTTTGTTCTATATATGTAGTCAAACCAGTTTACAACCCATACAATTCCTACCATTATCAGTACTATTCCTGTAATACCAAGTCCAGAGATATTTTGCTGGATAAAAAAATTTAGTTTGCTGATAATCCCTTCTTTTGCTCCTGTTGCCCATAAGGTGAGAAGTAGAAATGAAAAAATAGTTCCTGCTATGATATATAATGTTCCAACTATTCTGCTCCATATTCGCATCTTTTACCTCCTCTACAGTTTAGCAAATCCGGCTATTGAAAAGTCAAAATTCAAAAGGTAAAAGTCAAAAGTTTTATCACCATTTCAGTGATTCATTAACTTTTCTATTGTAATTTTGACCTTTGAATTTTGCCTTTTGACTTTATCCTCCCTTTACACTCCATCCTCTGCTCTAATGAGTAAGATGAGATGGAGTTCAGTTATGATTTACCCTCTACATATTGTAT
>JAMWBP010000074.1 GCA_023819365.1 Candidatus Omnitrophota bacterium | reverse complement strand
AGAGATCATACCACTTGGAGAAATATCTGCAGGAGTTGTTTCTTTTGTTACTTCAACTTTTGTTATTACTGCCTCCTTACTTGGACTTCCTACACCTTATGTTCAGTTCGCTACATTTGCAGTGTTTGGAGTAAGTGTAATAAAAGATGGAATAGGATTAACAACAGGTAAAACAGTGGTAAGAAAGGTTATATTTGCATGGTTTTTAATTCCTATTTTAACGGTTATTTTAAGCTATTTTTTACATATTTTCTTACTATATAGAGGGTAATGTCATAAAATTTTATGAAACTTGTCCCGAGTATATCGGGGGAAAGGAGGAAGAAGTTAGGAATGTCAGTTATAAAGTTTATAAAGTTGAAAGTTCGTAAAGTTCATAAAGTTGTGATTTAACTTCCCCGCATGTCTTGCGATTGAGCTTACTGAAAAAATCTTACTTTAGTATTTTACAGAGGAAAACAGTAGGTTTTCCGTCCCGAGTACCTTGAGGCAGGCTTGCCCTGAGCAAAAAAGGGATGCCGAATGTGCGAGGGTAGATTTTTTCAAGTTAGGCTATTGAGCAAGACCAGCGGGGCAGCATTTTTCTTTGGTTACTTTCTTTTGTTGCTGTGGACAAAAGAAAGTAACATGGGGTTTTTGCCAGCTTTTTACTAAAAAGTAAAAAACCCTTTAAAATTTGTTATAACTTTTTTGCCATAAAAATTTTGGACAGAACTTATAGATAGAAATGGAGGAAAAATGAAAGTAGATAATTTATATCGAAATATTCTTGATCTTATAGGTCATACACCCATGGTAAAGCTTAATAAAATTGTTGAAGAAAACATGGCAGAGATTTTTGTTAAGATTGAATTCTTTAATCCTGGAGGAAGTATAAAGGATAGAATCGCCCTTTCCATGATAGAGGATGCAGAAAAGAACGGCTTACTTGAGAAAGGATCTACGATTATTGAGCCTACATCAGGCAATACAGGTATTGGAATAGCTATGATTTGTGCTGTTAAAGGGTATAGATGTATTCTTGTAATGCCTGAGTCAATGAGTCTTGAAAGAATTTATATTCTAAAGTCTTATGGTGCTGAGGTTGTACTTACACCAGCATTTGAAGGTATGGAAGGTTCTATTAAAAAGTCTGAGGAACTTGCCAAAAAAATAGAGAAATCTTTCATTCTAAGGCAATTTAATAATCCTGCTAATCCAGAAATACATAGAAGGACAACAGCAAAAGAGATACTAAATGCCACAGGGGGAAAAATTGATGGTTTTGTTGCTGGTGTTGGAACAGGTGGAACTATAACAGGTGTAGGCGAAATACTTAAAGAGAACAATAAAGAGATAAAAATAATAGCAGTTGAACCTGCAACTTCTGCTGTGTTATCTGGAGAAAAACCAGGTCCACATAAGATTCCTGGTATCGGAGCAGGTTTTATTCCTTCTGTTCTTAATAGGAATATTATAGATGAAATATTTAAGGTAAATGATAATGAAGCTTTTAAAACTTCTCAAAGGCTTGCAAAAGAAGAAGGGATTTTTGCCGGTATTTCTTCTGGAGCGAATGTATTTGTAGCCCTCAAGGTAGCCAAAAAACTCGGGAAAGGCAAAAGAGTAGTTACAGTTTTGCCTGATAGCGGAGAGAGATATTTCAGTGTTGCACAATATTATAATGTATAGGAGAGTTTTTATGGATAGAATTTCAAAACTTGAAGACCAGAGTATTTATATAATTAGAGAAGCTTACAGAGAGTTTAAGAATAAAAATCTTGTTATGCTATGGTCAATAGGTAAGGATAGTACCGTACTTTTAAGATTAGCTCAAAAGGCTTTTTTTGGACATATTCCTTTCCCTTTACTTCATATTGATACACATTATAAGATTCCTGAAATGATAGAGTACAGGAATAAACTTGCCTTAGAACTTGGTTTTGAGCTTATCTACGGAGAAAATAAGGAAGCCCTTAAAAAGAAACTTACTTTCCCGGATGGTAATGTAGATAGAATAACGTGCTGTAAATATCTTAAAAGCGATGCATTAAAGTATACGCTTTCAGGGGAGTGGCCAAGATATAGATTAAATCATAAGAGTGGACAATTTGAGGTGTGGGATAATAGAGAACCATTTGGTGGTGTAATTGTAGGTATAAGGGCAGATGAGGAAGGAAGTAGATCAAAAGAAAGATACTTTTCTCCTCGTGGAGAGGAAAGTGAATGGAATATTGCAGACCAACCCCCGGAAATATGGAACTATTTTAACACAAGCTTTCCTCCAAAGACACATGTAAGAATTCACCCACTTCTTGATTGGACCGAACTTGATATATGGGAGTATATAGCAAGAGAAAAAGTAAAAGTTGTTTCTCTTTATTTTAATCAAGGAAATGGGAAAAGATATCGTTCCCTTGGTTGCTATCCCTGTACTAAACCAGTTGATTCAACAGCTACGAATGTTTATGAGATAATAGAAGAACTGAAAACAGGAAAGTTTGCTAAAATTGCAGAGAGGGCAGGAAGGGAACAGGATAAGGAGGATGGAGGAAGCCTTGAAACATTGAGAAAAGATGGGTATATGTAAAGAAAAGGAATTCAAGATTTTTTAAAGGAGTTGATATGAATAGAGAGCAATTAAATATTGTTATTATTGGCCATGTAGATCATGGTAAAAGTACACTTATTGGAAGACTTTTAGCTGATACGGGTTCTTTGCCTGAAGGCAAACTTGAGGCTATAAAAGCATATTGTGAAAGGAATGCAAAAGTATTTGAATATGCCTTTTTGCTTGATGCTCTAAAGGAAGAGCAATCACAGGGGATTACTATAGATGCAGCAAGGTGTTTTTTTAAGACTGAAAAGCGAGACTATCTAATCATTGATGCACCAGGTCATTTTGAGTTCATTAAAAATATGGTAACAGGTGCATCCAGGGCTAATGCTGCAATTATTGTTATAGATGCCAAAGAAGGAGTAAAAGAAAATACTAAAAGACATGGTTATTTACTTTCAATTCTTGGACTTGAAAATGTTTGTGTTGCTGTGAACAAGATGGATTTAGTTCATTATGATGAAAGTGTTTTTCTCTCAATTGTAGAAGAGTATAGAAAATTTCTTTTTTCTGTTGGTATAGAAAAAGTAGATTTTATTCCTGTGAGTGCTAAAAATGGTGATAATATAACAAAAAAATCAGAAAACCTTTTATGGTATTCAGGAAAAACTATTTTAGAAAAGATAGAAAGACTTGAAGTTAAAGATAAAAATAGAGAAATGCCATTTCGTTTCTTTGTTCATGATGTGTATAAGTTTACCTCTGGCAACGATGAAAGGAGAATTATAGCTGGAACAATAGACTATGGAGAAATAAACAAAGATGATAGTATAATATTCTATCCATCAAAGAAAAAAACCTCTATCGAATCTATAGAGTTTTTCCCTCAAAATCTTGAGAAGGCATATGCAGGACAAAGTGTTGGACTTATAATAAAAGACAAATTCTACTATGTCTCTTCCGGGGAATTAATCGTAAAAGAAAACGAAGAAGCTCCACACTTATCAAGAAGGTTTCTTGCAAATATTTTCTGGATGGAGGTCGCTCCCCTTATCCTTAATAAACCTTATCAGGCAAGGATAGGAACGCAAAAGGTAAACTTAAGAATTACTGATGTGGAAAAAGTGATAGATGCTACTGATCCACAGAATATTATTAGAAAGGACAAACTTGAACGATATGACATCGGGGTTTGTATTGTTGAAGCAACAAGACCGGTTGTTTTTGATATTTCAACTAAACTCAAAAGAACTTCTCGATTTGTTCTCGTTGACAATTTTCACATATCTGGATGCGGAATTATACTCGAAAAACTTGAAGATAAACTTACCTCCTTTGAAGAAGCAATAAAAGAAAGAGAAAAACTCTGGGAAAAAGGTTTTGTATCAAAAGAAGAAAGGGAGAGCTTTTACAAACATAAGGGTAAGTTTATACTTGTTACTGGTAGTGAGATCCAATTGATTTCTGAGGTTGCAAAGAGGCTTGAAAAAGAGCTTTTTATTCTAGATAAACATTCATACTTTTTATCACTTGCTTCTCTTTCTGTTGGGCTTGACAGGGATTTGAATTTTAGAGAAGATTTTGATAGAAGTGAAGAAATTAGAAGGCTTGGAGAAGTTGCCCATATTATAACAGATGCAGGGATTATATTCATAAGCTATATTCCAGATTTAAAAAGCTATGAATTAGAACTTCTTGAATTGTTAAATACTCCCCATGAAATATTTGTCGTTGGTATTGATTCCTCTGAAAAGAAAAATTTTTATAATGTTCAATATAACGAAAACGAAGAGTGTGAAAAAATTGTAAAGAATATAATAGAAGACCTGGTGAAAAGAGAGATTATAGAGTATTATATATAAAGGAGATAAGATGAATTTTTTACCAGTGGGCATTAATATATCTGGTAAAAGAATATTGATTATTGGGGGTGGAAGTGTGGCGTTTCAAAAAGCAAAAATACTCAGCCAGTATACCAAAGATATTGATTTTCTTGCTAAGGAATTCAAAGAAGAGCTTGTGAGAGAATTTGGAGAGCACAAATTTATAAAAAAGAGCTATAAAAAAAAGTATCTTAAAGGATATTTTCTTGTTTATGCCTGTAGCAATGATGAAAATTTAAATAGAAAAATTTCAGAAGATGCAAATAGTTTGAAAATTCTTGTCAATGTCTGCGATAAACCTGCTCTTTCAGATTTCATTTCTCCTGCTATTTACAAAAAGGACCACTTCAGTATTGCTGTGACAAGCAATGCGAAAGATGTCAGGAAAAGTATAGATTTAAGAAATAAGATAAAGGAGTTTTTAGAAGATGCTGGGCTTTAGGGGAAAAGACTATCACTTTTCTATTGAAGAAAGGGAGGATTTTTATAATGATCTTACAAAAAGACTTCCCGTTTCCTATGTCCTTTTAAAAACCTGTGATAGGGTTGAACTTTATTATGAAGATAAAAGTATAAAAGATGAGGGATTACTCAATCATATAAAGCACTTATTTGGGCTTGCGTCTGGAATTGAATCCCCGATTATCGGAGAATGTCATATCATCAATCAA
>JAMWBP010000073.1 GCA_023819365.1 Candidatus Omnitrophota bacterium | reverse complement strand
TTCCTTTACAGGTATGGCATCTTTTGATGGTTTTAAATACTGCCCAATGACAAGATAATCACACCCATTATTTTTAAGAGTATGGATCAGTTCTATCACTTCCTCTCTGGTCTCACCCAGCCCTACCATAAATCCTGACTTTGTGATAAATCCATTTTCTTTTATTGTTTTCAGGACACGGAGTGATGTTTTGTAATCAGAAGAGGGTCTTATAAAAGGATATAAAGAACGGACAGTTTCAATATTATGAGAGATAACATCTGGTTTTGCCTTAAACACCTTTTCTAAACTCTCCTTATTACCATCAAAGTCAGGAATGAGTAGTTCAATTTTTGTAGAAGGATTTAGTCGTCTTATATTTTCTGTGGTGGCAGCAAATTGCTCAGCACCACCATCAGGTAGGTCATCCCTTGTAGGGGATGTTATCACTACATACCTCATTCTAAGTAGATTCACTGCTTTTGCTATATTTTCAGGTTCTTTTTCATCAGGAGGAGTTGACTTTATTATAGGAGAGACACCACAAAATCTACAATTTCTTGTGCATCTATTGCCAAGTATCATAAAGGTGAGATGTCTTTTTGAGAAACACTCATATATATTAGGGCAGACAGCACTTTCACAAACAGTATTGAGAGAAAGTCCCTTAAGTATTTTTCTAACCTGTTCGCTTTCACTATTAACTGACACCCTCTTTTTTATCCTGTCTGGGATGTATTGTTTCATAAAATTATATTACCATAAAGTAAAAAGAGGATGAAATATGCTAAAATACTTGTGATTTTACAAAGGAGGACAAAGTGGTCAAGCCGGATAAATGGATAAAAGAGATGGGAGAAAAAATGATAACACCTTTTTCCCCTGAGAAGGTTAAAAAATGTATCTCTTTTGGCGTATCTTCTTATGGGTATGATTTTGTTCTGTCTGATGAGTTTCTTATATTCAAAGGGAAAGGTCCTATCTCTCCTAAAAAAATAGATGTCTCTGACTTTGAAAAATTTAAAGGTAATATCTGCATAGTTCCTCCTAACAGTTTTATCCTTGGTAAGAGTTTGGAATATTTTAGAATACCAAGGGATGTTATCGGTCTTTGTTTTGGAAAATCCACATATGCAAGATGTGGTATAGTTGTAAATGTAACGCCTCTTGAACCTGAATGGGAAGGGCATCTTACTGTTCAGATAGCCAATCTTACACCTATGGAAGCAGAAATTTATGCAGGAGAAGGGATAGGACAGATAATTTTTTTATCTGCGGAAAGTGAATGTGAGAAGTCATATAAAGATGTTGCTGGTAAATATCAAGCATCTAAAGGAATTGTGATACCCAAATGAGAATCTGTTAGGAACTATTAATTTTTTAGGTCCTGGATAACCTTTTCTACATTGTCTATCCTGTCTTTTATATCAGGATGACTGGCAAGAAAAGCAATTTTTAATGAAGGAGATTTTCTCTCTATCTCCTGAAGTTTTCTGAAAAAAGATATCATCCCTTCCGGGTTATATCCAGAACGGTATGCATATGTAACCCCAAGTTTATCAGCCCTTAGTTCCTGTTCTCTACTGTATTTCAACATTGTAAGTGTAAATCCTGCATCTACTGCCTTTTGAATTGCGGCACTTCTATCTCTTAACAATATACTTGTGGATATTGAATAAAGAAGTGTCTTCTGGAGTTGATTAATTCCATCCCTTGCGCATATATGACCCATCTCATGTCCTATAATATTTGCTAATTCATCATTTGATTCTATTTTTTCAATCAGCCCTGTATAGAGATAAATAAAACCTCCGGGTATAGCAAATGCATTGATTCCTTTGTTTTCTATCACCCTTACTGTATAATTTAAAGACGGTCTATCTGAATTTTTGCCGACTTTTTCCACAATCTCTTTTATACAGTCAGGTGTTTCAACTATTTTGTTTTCTCTTTGAATTTTCTTGTCTATCGCTATTCCCATATCAATCTCATCTTTTTCTGTATAAATTGTATACTCTGTCTTTTCAGTTACAGGATTGTAATATGTGGCACAGCCAGCAAGTAGTATTGATAACAAGAAAGTCAGGGGAATTCTTCCCCTGAAACCCCTTCCAACTTTCTTGAATTTTTGAATAAATTCCATTATATAATCCCTTATTAAACCATCGGAATTATTCAAAATCCGATGCTTTAAGATAATACATATTCTTTTCATCTTTTACCCCCTATTTTCCAATACAAAACTTAGAAAATATCTGTTCTAATACTTCTTCTGATATGTTCTTACCTATTATTTCATCCATCTTGTTAATACCTTCTTTCAGATATTCAGCAATAATATCCACTGTAATTCCTTTTATAATTGCATCCTTTGTTTCCAGCAGAATTTCCCTCGTTTCTTTTATTTTACCTTCCTGCCTTATATTGAGAAATATCTCATCACTCTTTATCTCACCGTAACCTTCAAGGATAAGTGTGTATAGTATCTCTTCAAGCGATGCTATGCCTTCTCCCTTTTTTGCAGATATAGAGATAATATGACCTTTTAGAAAATGTTCCTCAAGGTAGTCCTTTTCTATCTTCTGTGGGAGGTCTCTTTTGTTTATGATGAGCATATAGTTTCTCTTATCTTTTATATAGTTAAGCAACTGATGGTCGTATTCATTGAGTTTTTTACTTCCATCAAGCACAACTAAATTTATATCTGCCTTTTTCATCCATTCCAGTGCTTTCTCCACACCCATACTTTCAATCCTGCCCCTTACCTTTCTTATCCCAGCAGTATCTATAATATTAACAGGGATGCCTTTAACATTTATTGTTTCCTGCAATATATCCCTTGTTGTGCCAGGAATTTCAGTTACTAATGCCCTTTCTTCTTTCAAAAGTGCATTGAGTAAACTTGACTTTCCCGCATTTACTCTTCCTGTGATGGCAGCGTTTATTCCCTGCTGGATTATCTTCCCTTTTACTGCCCGAGAAAGAATAGAGTCAATAAAAAAGATTATTTTTTCTATCCGGGACAATATATCAGGGTTGTATCTTTCTATATCTTCTTCTTCAGGAAAGTCAATCTTTGCCTGAATATCAGAAAAGAGTTCTATAAGGAGGGTCTTAATTTTTTTAATCTCGTCAGAAAAAGCACCTTTCAATTTCCTTGCTGATATTTCAAGCCCTTTTTCTGTTTTACTATAGATAAGTTCAAGTACACTTTCTGCCTGGGTAAGGTCTATCCTGCCATTCAAAAATGCTCTTTTTGTGAACTCACCGGGCTCTGCCTGTCTTGCTCCACTTTTTATACACAGAGATAGAACTTCTTTCATAGTAATAAGTCCTCCATGACATCCAATTTCAGCCATATCTTCTCTTGTATAACTTCTCGGTTTTCTCATAATAGTCACAAGGACTTCGTCTATTATTTTTTTCCCATCAACTATATGACCATAATGAACAGTATGAGATGGAACTTCTGAAATTCTTATCTTTTTGGCAGGTCTAAAGATTTTATCAATAATCCTGTATGTATCAGGACCGGTAAGCCGTATAATACCTATACCGCTTATTCCTAATGGAGTAGAGATTGCACAAATAGTATCATTTTTCATTTTTATCCTTTTTGTTGCCGTCATTTATTTTAGCATATATAATTTAGAGAAGGAGAAAGGATGAAGATAAGAGAAAGATATCAAAAGATAAAATTGTTTTGCGGAATATTGTATCGCGATGAGGATATTGTTGAAAAGGTAAAAGAGAGATTAACTGAAAAAATAGGAGAAATAGACCTTATGGCAGGCCCTTTTCCATTTACCTTTACCGACTATTATCAAAAAGAGATGGGGGATAACCTGAAAAGAAGGTTTGTCTCCTTTAAAAATCTTGTGTCTCCTGAAGATGCGTATATATGGAAACATATTACAAACGATATTGAAGGTGAATTTTTCGTGCCATCAGGATTTTCACGAGCGGTTAACCTTGACCCGGGATATATCAACCTTTCCCATATAGTCCTTTTTTCTACAAAGGATTTCTATCACAGAATATATTTAGGTAAAGGGATATTTGCAGAAGTTACCCTCTACTATGAAAAAGGGAGATATAATTTCTTACCCTGGACATATCCGGACTATAGAACTGAAGGATACCTTGATTTTTTTACCAGAATAAGAAACATTTATAAGGAACAATTAAAAAATGAAGATATGGTTAAGGGTACTGATTGATGCAGTTATTGTGATTGTAGTACTTACAATCATTCTTGGCTGGCGTGCAATTATGCCTGTGAGAATGTCTATCTACCTGTTTCCCTCCGATATAGGTCTCCCTTATGAAAATATAGTTCTTAAAACAAATGATGGGAAGTCCCTTAAAGGGTGGTTTATACCTTCTAAGACAGGAAAAGGGGTTATTATCTGTCTTCATGGATATCCTGCAAATAAGTCGGATATACTTCCGGTTGTTTCATTCTTATATCCTGATTTTTCTCTCCTTCTTTTTGATTTCAGGGCACATGGTGAGAGTGAAGGGAAAATTACCTATTTTGGTTTGAAAGAGTTTATGGATGTGAAGGCAGCAATGGATTTTATCAAATCAAGGGAAAGGACAAAAGATAACAGGATAGGTATATGGGGTTATTCTTTAGGAGGGGCGGTTGGAATCATTGCGTCAGCAAAATATAAAGGGATAGATGCTATAGTTACTGATTCTGCCTTTGCAAATTTCCCCGAGATGGTTACACACTATTATAAGAACCTTGGACCTTTGAAATATCTCTTTTCTGCTCTCTCCCGTCTATTAGGAAGGTATATTTTAGGGGCAGATTTTATTGAAAATAGCCCTGAATATTTTGTGGATAAAATTACATCTCCCATACTTATCATACACTCAGTAGAAGATGATTTTGTTCCTTATGCACATGCAGAACGACTTTTCAGTAAAGCGCCCCAGCCAAAGGAATTATGGAAGGTAGAAGGGGCACATACAGGGCTTGACCGTGCTTTTACAGGAGAATATCAAGACCGTGTCCTTTCTTTCTTCAAAAAGTATCTTGAAGAGTAGATGAGGTGGGATTGATGTTTTTTAGTAGTTCCAGCAATAAAGATAGGAGTGGAGGATAAGGGATTCGAACCCTTGACACCCA
>JAMWBP010000072.1 GCA_023819365.1 Candidatus Omnitrophota bacterium | reverse complement strand
ATACTACCTGCGATGAAGAAACCAACTGTCTCTCCCCTTACAGATAAAAGATGGGTTGCAGTTGAAACCATCATTGATAAAAAGACAGCAAAACTTTTGATACCTGAACTTAAAAGGCGGGGTGCTCAGGGGATTGTAGAATACCCACTCAACAAGGTGATATAAAAAGGAGATACCTATGCCGTGTGGAAGGAAGAGAAAAAGAAGGAAGATTAAGACACACAAAAGGAAAAAGAGAAGGGCTGCATTAAGACATAAAAAGAGAAAAAGATAATAAGATATAACCATCGGAATTTCAATAATTTCTCCGATGGTTCAAGGACTTATTACAATGGAGAGACCTACAAGAAGGTCAAGAAGAGATGTAAAGGAAATGATGGCTTTTTCTTTCTTGTCCGGGGTTTTATTGCTGATAGTCCTATCTTCGGGATGCGCACATATACAGTATGAGGATAAGGGCAGAAATACATATGCATATGGGGTTATCGCTGAAAAAGAAAACAGGATAGACGATGCAATTAGTTATTACAGAGAAACAATAAATAAAGCAGGAGAAGATAGTTATCTCTATGGGAAATTAGGAAACCTCTATCTTAGAAAACAGGATATTTCATCCGCAAGAAAATGCTTTTTCAGGGCTGTCCGTCTTGAGCCAAAAAGACAGGAGGCACTCTTTGGACTGGGGCTTTCCTATCTTCTGGAAAAAAACTATAATCTTGCTGCTTTATATATGGAACGTGGACTTGCACTGGATAAGGAAAACCATTCTGCAAGGATGATTCTATGTGACCTGTATGCAGGGATGAACCGTCTTCAGGATGCAGCCAGACACTACCAGTACCTTATTGAGGTATTCCCTGAAAACTATCTATTTCATTATAACTATGGGAATATCCTTGAACGGCTCGGGAAAAACAGAGAGGCAGAGGAGGAATATACAAAATCAGTAGAACTGGCTCACTTTTTCTGGAAAGGATATTTCTCTCTCGGTCTTTTATATGACAAACTTGGAATGAAAAAAAAATCCATAGAGTTTTTTGAAAAAGCCGTTTCTCTGAACCCTTCTGAAATCATCTCTTACTCATTACTTGCTAGTGCCTATTATTCTGAAGGCAATAAAGAAAAGGCAAAACATTACATTGAAGAGGCAATCAGAAATGGAATAAATTCAGCACAGTTTTATCAGTTTTTAGGGATAATATATATGGATGAGAGTGCCTATGATAAAGCAGAAGCAGTGTTTAGAAAAAGTATTGAGATAGAAGACATCTCAGGTACACGGTTCTACCTTGGGGTTTTATATGATAAGACAGGCGAACGAGAAAAGATGGAAGCAGAGATGAAAAAAGCTATAGAGTTAGATCATAACAATGCGGCGGCTCTTAACTATCTTGGATATACATATCTTATTCAGGACAGAAATATCCAGGAGGCGTATAAACTTATAAAAAAAGCATGTGAGATTGAGCCAGACAATGGCGCCTTTTTAGATAGTTTAGGATGGGCATACTATAAGATGGGAAAGTACCATCTAGCCGTAAAGTATCTTGAAAAGGCGGTAGAAAAGGAAAAAGATGCTGAAGTTTATGAACACCTTGGATATGTGTATCTTAAACTAAAAGAGTATGAAAGAGCACTACTCTGGTTTATAAAAGCATATGAGATAAACAGAAAACAAGATATCCAGAAGATAATGGATGAGATAAGAAAACACATTTTAGAAAATGGGACTGATTGAAAAGGTTTCCCAACAACCAGAACTCCTTAAACAACTTTCTGTAAAAGAGATAGAAGTTCTTGCATCTGAGATAAGAGATATTATTATAGAGACAGTTTCTAAAAACGGGGGACATCTATCTTCAAATCTTGGTGTTGTGGAACTTACACTATCCATCCACAGGGTATTTAATATTCCTCCTGATAAGGTTATATGGGATGTAGGACACCAGTGTTATACACATAAAGTCATTACAGGCAGATATAGAGAATTTTCAACTCTAAGGAAATACGGAGGTCTATCAGGGTTCCCTTGTCCAGAAGAGAATACAACTGATATCTTCAAAACAGGCCATGCAGGTACTGCGATATCATCTGCAACAGGGCTTAAAACAGGACAGGACTTTTTAAATAAGAAAGGGAAGGTGATTGCAGTTATAGGAGATGGCTCTCTTACCAATGGACTTACATTTGAAGGACTGAACTTTCTCGGTTCTCTCGGCAAAGGACTTCTGATAATACTTAATGACAACAGGATGTCTATATCTCCTACAAAGGGGGCCTTATCATATTACCTTACAAAACTTATAACATCTCCTTTTCTCAATAAGCCAAGAGAAGAGTTTATGGAGGTGTTAAAGAAAATACCAGGAATGGGCGAAAATATTCTTCACCTGGCAAAGGACCTTGAAAAAAAAGCAAAGTATCTTATAGTTCCCGGTGTTTTCTTTGAAAAATTAGGGTTGAGGTACTTTGGACCTATAGACGGACATAATATCCAGGAAATGATAGACATACTCACAAATATAAAGGATATAAAAGAGCCAGTTTTACTGCATATTATCACTAAAAAGGGTAAGGGATATAGATTTGCAGAAGAAAGGCCTGATGATTTTCACAGCACAGGTCCTTTTGACATAAAGATGGGGACTGCTATAAATAATGGAACAGGGCTGCCAGCCGGAAATTTTGCAGGTAAACTACTTGAAAGATTAGGAGAAATGAATACCAGAATTGTTGTCCTTACTGCAGCAATGGAGAAAGGGTTAGGGCTTGAAGGTTTTGCAAAGAAGTTTCCTGATAGATTTTTTGATGTAGGTATTGCTGAAAGCCACTGTATCACATTTGCAGCTGGGCTGTCTAAGGCAGGTATGAAGGTATTTGTGGCGATATACTCAACATTTTTACAGAGGTGTTATGACCAGATATTCCATGATATTTGCCTTCAGAAACTACCTGTAGTATTTCTCATTGATAGAGCGGGAATAGTTGGTGAAGATGGACCAACTCACCATGGTGCCTTTGATATTTCATTCCTGAGGACACTCCCTGACCTACAGATATTTACCCCTTACAGTATGGAAAACCTTGAAGATATAATAACAAAGTCCATTGAGGAAAAAAAACCATCATTTATCAGATACCCGAGGGGAAAACTTCCTGAAAAACTGGCCCCTTTAAGACAACCTGAAAGTAAATTGTTAATATTAGGTTGTGGAAGTATGGCAGAATACTCTTTAAGAGCAGTTGATATCCTGAAAAAAGAGGGTATTTATACATCCTTTATCCCTGTGGATAAAGTAAAGCCACTTGATGAGACACTGGTAAAAGAGATAAATTCTTTTGACAGAATTGTTACTGTGGAGGAAAATACTATCTCAGGTGGTTTTGGCTCTGCTGTATTAGAATATCTTAACGCCAGAAAAGATGTCTTAAGGATTGGGCTGCCTGATACTTTTATTGAACAGGGGAAAAGGGAGTTCCTTCTTGAAAAATACGGGATGAGTCCAGAAGGTATAGCAGAGAAGATAAAAAATTTCTATAAAAGGACAGAACAATGATTAAAAAGGTCTTTATTCTACATAATCCTAAAATTAAAGGGATAGAAAAGGCAAAGGAAGAGATAGAGAGGTTGTTGAAAAGTTGTGGAAAAGTAGTGGAAAATAGTCCGAAAGATGTGGATTTAGTCATCACAATGGGTGGAGATGGAACATTCTTAAAGGGTGTCCATCTTGTAGAAAGTCCACATACATTTGTCTACGGGATTAAATATGGAAAGGTTGGCTTCCTCACACATAGTGCAGAGGATATTAAAGAAAAATTGAAGAAGGTTCTTACCGGGAATTTTAAGACATCTAAAAGGATAATGTTAGAGATTTCTGTAAAAAGCAAGGGGAAGATAATAAATGACTTCTCTCTCAATGAAGTTGTCATCTTTAGAAAAGGGATAAGGATTATAGATATCTCTGTATCTTCCAGAAAGGAGGAGATATTCAGCCACTTGCGTTGTGATGGAATTATTGTTGCCACTCCGACTGGTTCTACTGCACATTCACTTTCCGCATCAGGTCCTGTGGTCTCACCTGATACAGAATGTCTACTTTTAGTTCCTGTGTCACCCCATTCTCTCTGCTGGCGACCTGTTGTGATTTCTTCAAAAGAAATACTCTCCATAGAGGTCTCACCGGAGGCACTTATTGTTATTGATGGGCAGAGAGAGATACCGGTATATTCTTCTGATAGGATTATTGTAAAAAAGTCAACAAAAAGGGTTAATATTATTATAGAGGATAGTTTTTTCACCAGATTAAGGTCAAAATTCCACTGGGGCAGTTAAGTGTTTATAGTAAAAGTAAAAAAAGAAAGATGTAAGGGATGTAAACTTTGTATAGATGTATGCCCGGTAAAAGTATTCCGTATATCCCATAATTTTAATAGAATGGGCTGTCACTATATTGAACCAGAAGGAGAGGGTAAAAACAGTTGCACGGGTTGTCAGAGATGTGTTATGATATGCCCTGATGTCGCAATAGAGATATTAAAAATCAACAGACAAGGAGGAGAGGATGAAGATAGGAGTAATTCCTGACTGCTTTCGTATTCCCATAAAGGAAGGGATTAAAAAGGCAGCAGAGTTGAAACTGAATGGTGTCCAGCCATATGCTACATATGGAGAACTGGACCCTAAAAATCTTTCAAAGACAGGAAGGGATGACCTGAAAATGTTTGTAAAAAACCTGGGACTTACTATATCTGCTCTTGTAGGTGATTTTGGAGGTCATGGATTTACAGACCCAGCCACACTTGACTGGCGGGTTGAAAGGACAAAAGAGGTGATAGACCTTGCAGTAGACCTTGGGGTAAATGTGGTAACAACCCATATAGGAGTTGTGCCAGAAGATGAAAATGCCAGAGAATGGAAGGCAATGGTTGAGTCGCTCCCTGAGGTAGGAACATATGCCTATAATAGGGATGTATACATTGCAACAGAGACAGGTCCTGAGGCAGCATCACTTCTTAAAAAACTACTGGATACAATTGGAAACCCGGGGATTAAAGTGAACTATGACCCTGCAAATCTTGTAATGGTCGCAGGTGATGACCCTGTAAAAGGAGTTTATACCTTAAAGGA
>JAMWBP010000071.1 GCA_023819365.1 Candidatus Omnitrophota bacterium | reverse complement strand
TCCTTAAAAATTGAATAATTCCACCATCTCCACAACCTATTTCTAACACTTTTTTATTTGCTACATTATTAAAAAATTCTTGTAATATCCATTGATACCTTAAAATATTTTTATTGGAAACTCCTTTCCTGAAATAATTTTTATATATGTCTTTATCAGAAGAAATGTTATCTATTTTTTCCATTTTTTACACTCCCGCATAAAAATCCAGTACCATAACCAGTATGTATGATAAAGAAAACAACAGGTAGAACCAATAGATATTTAATGTTTTTATTTTGAACTATTATTATACAAGAAAATATAAAAAGAGTAATGATATAAATAACAATAGGAATGAGAAAAATTATATTAGTTAGTACAAGAAGGGGTAATAAAATAAGATACAGTATAAATAGAGAAGGAATTACAAAAAGGTAGGACGATTTACCCGTTTTCTTTACGGTTTTTATTTTAGGCCTTACATACCCATAACGGAATATCTGTTTGAATAAATCAGCAGGACTATTTCGTCTTCTATGATATATGTATATATCCGGACAATAAGCCAGTTTTATCTTATGATTAATAAGTTCATTAAAGAATACAGGGTCTTCTCCAGGCCAGAAAGCAGGATTAAATATGGTCTCCTTAAAAATATCTTTTTTACAGAATATATTGGCTGAAGTGAGTTCTCTCTCATCAGAATTAAGATTTAGTTTTCCTTTCCTGTATCTATTTCTTATAGAGGCGCCACCTATGATAGATGCAAGGGCAATACCTGAGGCATATCCGAAGGTAGTATCATCAGGAGGGGTTAGTTGTGGACCACCAACCACATCTATTTCAGGATATTTTTCAAAAAAATCTTCTGCCTTTTTCAACCAGCCAGTTTCCACTATAGCATCATCATCAACAAAAGCAATATAGACACCTTTTGCTTCTTTCACCCCATCATTCCGGTTCCGGGAAGTATTAGGCCCTTTTTTTACTATAATTTCATATTTATCTTTAGGATAATCCTGATTTTCTAAATACTTTATCACCTCAGGAGTTCTCTCAGGAGCAACAGCCACAATTATAGAAAATTTTATATCATCCATATATTATATTAAAATCCCATTCGTATTCTCATCAGGTCTTTTAAAAATTTTAAAGGGTCCTTTATAACACTTACTTTGCTCTCTGAAGAGTTCAGCCACTCAACAGGTATTTCTTTTATTCTGTATCCATTTTTTACTGCTTTATATAAGACCTCAACATCAAAAGCAAATCCAGTTATCATCTGTTCTTTAAATAATTTTTTCCCGCAGGGATTTTTAAACATTTTAAATCCACATTGAGTATCTGCAAATCTGTTTACAACCATCATTTTTATTATATAACATCCTATCATTCCTATAAGACGCCTTATAAAATTTTGTTTTACTTTTACTTTAGCCCCTACTACACCTCTTGAACCTATAGCGATATCATATCCATCATCTATTGCTTTTTTAAGTTTCTCAAATTCCTCTATTGGAGTAGAAAGGTCTGCATCGGTAAAAAGTATAATATCTCCTTCTGCTGATAAGACACCTGTCTTTACCGCTGCTCCTTTGCCTTTATTTTTAAGATGGCATCTCAGTTTTACTTCCGGATGGTCAATAGAGAAATTTTTTACAAGATTTACAGTTCCATCTTTACTACCATCATCAACCACAATAATTTCAAAGATAAGTCCTGTATTTTGAAAGTAGGTATATATCCTTTCAAGGGTAGTCCCGAGCCGTTTTTCCTCATTATAAGCAGGTATTATTATTGATAGATCCATCTTTTTTTCAATGTCCATAAATAAAGTCGGATATAAGGCAGGGTTTTTGATAATTTGAACTTTGATTTTCCCTTTCTTCTACCATACCATATAGTTGGCACATCACAGATTTTATAACCCTTGATAAAAAACTTAACACATATTTCCATTGATAAAGCAAAACCCTTTTCTTCAAAATTGATAGAGAGAAGTTTTTCTTTTCTATACATCTTGAAAGCATTTGCTACATCTCTTGTAGGTATACCTGTAAGTATATGGAGTGTTATTCCAACAAACCTTGAAAAAAAACCTTGAACTAATGGTCCCCCTACTCTTTTCCCACCTTTTACATATCTTGAACCACATATCAAGTCATACCCTTGTTTTGCTTTTTCAACCATTAAAGGTATTGTCTCAGGAGTATCACAACTATCTGCCATAACAGGCAGGACAAATTCACCTTTTGCAGACTTAAATCCTTCTCTCAAAGTATTTGCAAATCCTGGTTCTCCTGTATTATCTATAAGTTTTATAAAGGAGTAATGTTTCTCAAGATTTTTTACAATTTCAATGGTATTATCTTTTGAATGGTCATTAACTACTAATATCTCTGTATTTTCAGGGGTAATGTAAGGTAATATATTTTTTATTGTTTCTCCTATATTGTCTTCTTCATCTCTTGCCGGGATGATAATACTGAGTAGTGTCTTCATATATTATACAAGTTTTTTCTTTTTTAATTCCTTAGATGCCTCTTCAAACTTATCCACTGCTTTTGCTCTTTTTGCCCAGTTTATAAGTTTCTTCATTCCTTCTTCAAAGTTAGTTTCTGGTTTAAAACCAAGCATCTTTTTTATCCTGGTAATATCTGCATAGCAATGTCTTACATCCCCTTTTCTGAATTTATATGTAATATCAGGATGTATCTTTCCTTCCTTTCCTAAATGTCTTATGAGCGTTTCCGCTACTTTAAGGATACTTACTGGATTACCTGTTCCTACATTAAAAACCTGATAGTTTGCTTCTTCTCTTTCTATGGAAAGTATACAAGCGTTGACAATATCTCCTACCCATATAAAGTCCCTTGTCTGAAGACCATCTTCATATATTACAGGTGGCTTATTATTTTTTATCCTACTTAAAAATATCGCTGCCACCCCTGTATATGGATTTGAAAGGGATTGCCTTGGCCCATACACATTAAAGAATCTTAAGGCAACAACTGGAATTCCATATGTTTTTCCTATCAACATAGACATCTCTTCCTGTTCTTTCTTTGTTATTGCGTATATAGAATTTGATATCAGTGGTGTATCTTCTGGCGTAGGAACCGGTTTAAGACTGCCTTTACAGTAAGGACACTTTGGTTCCCAGTTATTACCTTCTCCCTTTTCAAGGTTTCGGAGAGGTGGTTTTACCTTTCCACATTTTTTACACTCATAAAGTCCTTCTCCATAAATACTCATAGATGAGGCAATAAGTAATTTTTTCACATTATGTTTTTCATTGACAAGTACATCAAGAAGATTGGCTGTCCCCTGTATATTTGACTCCACATACTTTGCAATCTGATATTGTGATTGTCCTACACCAACCGCTGCTGCAAAATGGACCACAATATCAGAATCTATTAATATTTCTTTTAATTGTTTTCTGTTTCTTACATCTCCTCTTATAAATCTTGCCCTGATATTATAATATTCAGGTAGTCCATCTGTATGGACCTGTGGCTCAAGATTATCAAAGACAGTAACCTTATAACATCTCTTTTTGACCAATGCATCTACTAAATGACTTCCTATAAAGCCTGCTCCTCCTGTCACAAGTACCTTTTTCATTTTTCACTTTCCTTTTTTGTTCCACTGCGGCTGCGATACAAGAGAGCGGAAATAATTCAAGGTCTTTTTAAGCCCTTCTTCAATGGATACTACTGGTTCCCAGTGTAAAAGTTTCTTTGCTTTTGAAATATCAGGTCTTCTCTGTTTAGGGTCATCTTCCAGAGGTGGTAAAAATTCAATCTGTGTCTTTATCCCTGCTATTTTCTGAATAATCTCTGCCAGTTGAAGTATGGTAAATTCATCTGGATTACCTAAATTTATAGGAAGATGATAATCCACTTCTATCATTTTAACAATTCCTTTTATCAAGTCATCAATATAACAAAAACTTCTTGTCTGTTTTCCATTACCGTAAATCGTCAATGGCTTACCATGGAGTATCTGTGCAATAAAATTGGGAATAACCCTTCCATCATTAAGACGCATCCTTTCACCATAGGTGTTAAATATTCGGATAATCCGTGTATCTACCCTGTATCTTCTATGATATGTCATTACAAGGGCTTCCCCATATCTTTTCCCTTCATCATACACAGAACGAGAACCTATAGGATTAACATTACCCCAGTATGTTTCTGGTTGTGGTGAGATAAGTGGATTTCCATAAACTTCAGATGTAGAAGAAAATAAAAACTTTGCACTTGAACTTTTTGCTATCTCAAGCATTTTTTCAGTTCCAACAGAATTTACTTTAAGTGTTTCTAACGGTAATCTAAAATAGTCAAGCGGAGATGCAGGACTTGCAAGGTGAAATACCATATCAAACTTGTGTTTAAGCAAAGATGTTTTAAAAGTAATAAGGTCTTCCTGAATAAATTTAAATTCAGGAAGATTGAGAATATGTTTTATATTTTCTATAGAACTTGTAGATAGATTATCAATACACCACACCCTGTATCCCTTCTGAATGTAGTAATCACACAGATGACTTCCTATAAAACCAGCACCTCCTGAAATAAGTACCTGTCTTTTTTTCATTTAATTTCTTCCAATTCCTTTATATATAAAACCTGACTTTTTAAGTTTGTCTATATCAAGGAAGTTTCTTCCATCAATGATATAAGGCGTCTTCATTATCTTTTTTATCTTTTCAAAATCAAGGTGTTTGAATTCATTCCATTCAGTCAAAAATATAAGCAGAGATGTTTTCTTTACACACTCATAGGGTGTTTGATAATAAAGAATATCAGGAAATACTTTTTTCATATTTTCTATTGCTTTTGGGTCATAACATTTAATTATTGCTCCCTCTTTTAATAAAAGAGATATTATTTCTATAGATGGTGCCTCTCTTATATCGTCCGTATCTGGCTTAAATGATAATCCTAATATAGCAATCTCTTTACCTCTTAAATTCCACAAAAGTTCTTTTGCTTTTTTTATTACCAGCAGCCGTTGTTCTTTATTGATCTTTTGCACTTCTTTTAAAAGATTGAATGGATAGCCAATATCCTCTGCAAGTTTAATGAAAGCATTGATATCTTTAGGAAAGCAACTACCTCCCCAACCAATCCCTGCTTTTAAAAATTCCTTTCCTATTCTTTTATCATATCCCATACCCTCTGCTACTTTCTCAATATCTGCTCCTACCTTTTCAC
>JAMWBP010000070.1 GCA_023819365.1 Candidatus Omnitrophota bacterium | reverse complement strand
CTTAAGCACACATCTGCCCGGAAATTCTGCCATTAAACACCTCCCTGTCCTTACCCTTTTATTTTATCTATATCTTCTACCTTTTCAAGGATATGAGAGGTGTTACCTATGCATCTCAAATTTTGCTACAAAATCCAATCTTATCTCACCTTTTCACAACACCAAAACGATAACCTTTTTTTTCAAGGAGGAACTCATAACCATTTGACTCATCAATAGAACATAAAAGGCGTGATGGGTTTTCATTGACCCAGACAGCAAGTATTTCGCCTGCAAATATGGTGTGGTCTCCTGTGTTGAGTTGTCCTGTCATCCTGCATTCAAGGTTGGCTATACACTCCTTTATCAAAGGTGCTTTCACATACTCCCCTTTTAGTGGTGTAAGTCCTGTCTTTTTAAACTTATCCACATTTCTACCACTACAGGTGCCACAGAAAAGAGTTGCTTCTGCTAACTCTTCACCAGGCCAGGCAAGGACGAACTCACCTGACTTAACAATAAGTTCATGTGTGAACCTTGTATGTGCGACACTAATCGCCATCATCGGAGGAGAAAAAGAAGTGTTCATCTTCCATCCTAACGGGCATATACTCCTTTGTCCTTCATATTCAGCCACAGCCCAGACAATCCTTTCTGGTCTCGCACAGTATCTTCTAAATGTTTGAATATCTGCTTTTTTCATAGCCCCCTCCCCTTTTATTATATCTGGTTGATATAAACTGGTTCATACTCTTCCTTAACTGGATTATTTTCATCACAGGGTATTAGACAGGACTCCCTTTTGAAATATCTGCCATTGAAAGTAAGAAATTTTAAAGACAGAGATATATTAATTCTTATACCTTTTAGTTCTTCAGGAGAAGTTATCCTTTTTTCTTTTCTTCTTAATAAAATCCTTTTTGCACCTATAAGTCCTATTCCTGGAACACGGACGAGCTCTTCAATAGATGCAGTATTAACTTCAACAGGGAATCTCTCAGGGTTGTTTTCAGCCCATACTAATTTCGGGTCCTTATCAAGAATTAAATTTCCTTTTTTATCAAAGACAAATTCAGAAGGGGTAAAGCCATACTGCCTTATTAAAATATCTGCCTGATAAAGCCGTAGTTCTCTCAAAGGAGCACAGGGAGGCAGACCTTCCATAGGTGTTTTTACAATCGGTTCAAATCCACTGTAATATACCCTTTTAAGGTTAAATTTCTTGTAAAGATGAAAAACAAAACTGGTAATATCTCTGTCACTTTCTCCTGCTGCGCCTACTATCAGTTGTGAGGTAATACCTGCTGGCAGAGGATATTCTCTATTTAAAAGGCACATTCTATTCAAATTTTTGAGAAGCAACGCAGAGAAATCTTTGTCCGGAGAAATGTTCTTTAGAAATTTTGTTCCAGGTGCCTCCATATTAAGTGAAATCCGGGATGACAATCTGATTGCTTTTTTTACAAGAATTTCATCTACTCCCGGCATGACTTTCAGATGGACATAACCAGAATAGTTATATTTTCTTCTTAAAATCTCCACTGCCCTGTTCATCTTCTCCTGTGTGGAATTTGCATCCTTATCTATACTTGAAGAAAGGAAAAGTCCATCTACATAACCCTTTTTCCATAAAGAGAAAAAGAGTTCTGCTAATTCAGCGGGTTCTAATCTGTATCTCGGGCAGTCCCTGTCTTTTCTATTGATACAGTAAAAACAGTTCGCCTTACAGAAATTAGATAATAATACTTTGAAAAGCTGGTATACCTTATTTTTTCCACCCACTGCGGGATATATAAATGAATTTAAATGATAGGCCGAATCAACAGACCTTGTATATCCACATACATCAAACCTTGCTGTTTCTCCAAGTATTTTTAATTTTTTGGTTAGAACCTTCACATTGATAATTTTACCACATAATACAAATAAATAGCATTTCTTGTATGAAATAATCTCTTATAAAAGTGGGGCAATTATTCTGAACGATATAAAATTGAAAAGTTGAACTGAAAAAGTTAAAATTATAGGCAATATGAAGATTACAGATAAAGTAAAACTATTTGTGATTGATTTTGACGGGACTGCACTGGGTGGTTATGAGCCATATGAAAGGTTTCCTGATAGTCTTTCAGCATTCCTTGATGAAATTTCTTCCTGTGGTGTTTTATGGGCAACCTGTACTACCTGGCATCCATATATCCAGGATATGGTATTTAAAGCAAGTTCTTTGAAGAGTAGACCAGTAAGAGCCATTGGTAGAACATCTCTTAATTGTGGGCTTTATATCAATAAGAAACTTTATCTTGATGCGGGCTGGGACCATGAGATGCTCTCTTATAAGGTAGAGTTTGATAAAAAATATCTTCACTCTGTAAGAGAATTTCTTAAGGCCTACACACAAGAAGGTGTGTTGACAGAATACTTTGACTATATCTTTTCTCTTGAATTTTCTTCTTTGAATAGAGAAGAAATTACCCTGGAGTTCAATTCTTGCCAGGTTATAAAAGAAAAAACATATTTTGTATTCCCTCCTGATGGGAAGACAGTTTTAGTTTTTCCCTGGTATATGTCCAAGGGGCTTGCAGTGAAAAAAATTCAGAAATCTTTAGGTATCTCCCCTGAATTTACTCTTGTTGCCTGTGATGGAGTAAACGACCTTACAATGTTAGAAAAAGAGATATCTACTTTACAGGTTGCTCCTGCAAATGCTGATCCGGAAGTCAAGGAAAAAATAAAGGAGAATGGAGGATTTATTAGCAGTTTATTCTATTCTGATGGTGTAGTGGAAGCTGCGAAAAAACTTCTTGGTATGTAAATCATTGCAAAGATGAGTTATCAGGTTAAATGTTTTTTTAAGTAGTAAAGGGTGTAATAGAGTATGGTTGGATGGAAGAATGTAGCAGTGATATGTGTTGATGGTAGCCATATTATTTCAGGTCTACCAAGTGCTTCCCAGAGTTGAAGTGCTGCCCTGTAAGGTATGATAAGGTCAAACCTTGCGTTAACCATAAGGACATTGCGTGGTTGATTTAGATGTGCATAGGTCAAAGGGTCAAGTAGAAACCATAGCCATGGGCAGGGGACCTTTTCTATATCATCTGTCTTCCTTACTTCTCTTAAATATCTTACATAGTCCTTACTCACCTTTTTATAGTCCCTTATTTTTAATCCATGAAAAATGCCATATATAACAAGAGGAAGTGTAACAACACTTCTGGTAAATATATAATGGATATTGCCACCACCAAGTATAGAAACACCTGCCTTAATACGATTATCAATGCCCATTACTGTATTAAGAATTATTGCTCCTAAACTTAATCCTGTAATACCTATGCTGGTTACTTCTTCTCTTTTTTCCAGCCAGTCACAGAGCGTCATTATATCAATGACTGATTGGCGGTATGCATTCACAGAATGGTTTACATCAGCAGTGATAAAGAGGGACCCATTCCTGTTTTTTCCACCTGCTCTATTTATGTGATATGGAAGATGAAGGAGATATGCACCAAAGCCATTTTTTACTAATTTTTTAGCAAGCCATTCTGTTGGTCCGTTTCTATTTTCTCTTAAACTATGAAGAAGGATAACAGCAGGCCAGTTTTCTTTCCCCCTTGGTTGAAAAATATCAACAGATACGGTGTCATTTAATATATCTCCTGAAGTAAATGCAGAGGGAAAAGAAAGGATACCTTTGGTGTAAAGGTCTACTTTTTCTTTAATGGTATAGTTAAACTCTTTTACTTTTGTATATTGATAAAATTGCATCTTTCCACTCCTGATTTTAATTATCTATGTTATAGAGTTATAAAAAGAATGTCAAGAGGAGAAAATTACAAAAAAGAAAATTTCAGTGTTATAATAGTTGTTAATTATGCTTATAGGTGCTCATATCTGGATAAACAAAGGACTGGCAAGTGCAGTTGAAACGGCTAATCTATTGGGTTGTAATTGCTTCCAGATCTTTCTTCAAAATCCACGCTCCTGGAAAAGGAAGAAAAGGGATAATAATGAAGTTATGAAGTTCAGAGAAAAAGTAAAAAGTTATAAAATTTCTCCTGTGGTTATTCATATGCCATATATACTAAATCTTTCCTCACCCGAGAAAGGGATATTAAAAAAGTCCAGGGAATTGTTTGAGTATGAGATGATGGAAGCAGAAGAGTTAAATGCTGACTATTATATAATACATCCTGGTAGTCATAAAGGGGCAGGTATTGATGCGGGTATCAAAAACCTCACTGAAAGTATTAAACCGTTTGTTAGAAAGAAGCCGGAGATACTTATTGAAAATACTGCAGGACAGGGAGATACAATAGGTGGTCGTTGGGAGGACTTTGTATATCTTTTTGAGAAGTTGGAAGGGGATATAGGGATATGTTTTGATACTGCACATTCATTTCAGGCGGGCTATGATATAAAAGATAAAGAAGTCCTTTTAGATATGCTTGAAAAAATAGATAGAATACTTATCCGTAAAGGAATATTCGTTATCCATGCCAATGATTCTCTTTCACCTTTAGGTTCACATCTTGATAGGCACCAGCATATTGGAAAAGGGTATCTTGGGAAGGAAACATTTGAATTGCTGATAAGAAATGAATATTTGGGAGCCCTTCCGTTTATTATTGAGACACCGAAGGAAGATATGGATATGGATAAAAAGAACCTTAATATACTAAAAGATATAGGTTTTAAATATCACAGGATATAGGTTTATTTTAATATAAACGCATACCTGATAATAAAAAGAACAGATATGATTATCAATACCCAGTTAAGTTCTTTGTACCTGCCTGAGCATAACTTCAGAAAGACATAAGAAATAAATCCCATTGCCATTCCATCACCAATGTTATATGTAAGTGGGATACCTAAAAGAGCGAGAAAGGCAGGGATGCTTTCTGTATGGTCTTCCCATTTTATTCTTTTTACAGTACCCATTATCAAACTTCCTATTATTATCAGAGCAGGTGCTGTAACAGGGTAAAGGGTTATTCCTTTTTCACCTGGGATACCTGTTCCTATCATTCTTACGAAAGGGTAGAAAAATAAGGCAAGAAGAAAGCATATAGATGTTATTACTGAAGCAAATCCTGTTTTACCACCAGAAGATACACCCGCTGCACTTTCTATATAACTTGTTACTGTGGATGTTCCTAACATTGCGCCTACAACAGTTCCGATTGCATCAGAGAAGAGAATTCTGTTGGCTCTTGGTAGCTTCCCATCCTTCATAAATCC
>JAMWBP010000069.1 GCA_023819365.1 Candidatus Omnitrophota bacterium | reverse complement strand
GGTAGACCTGCAAAGGTAATTGTAAAGGTAGGAGACAGGGTAAAGAAAGGACAGAAGATAGGCCAGCCAGATGGATTTATTTCATCAGCAATCCACTCTCCTGTAAGTGGGAAAGTAATAGCGATAGAAGAAAAGACACATCCTGTATCTTTAACACCCCAGTTAGCAATAGTTATTGAAAACGATTATACAGAGATGTTGGATGGTTCTGTAGAACCATTGTCTGACTGGGATAAACTGCCGAAAGAGAAGTTAATAGAGATATTAAGGGAAAAAGGTATTGTGGGCCTCGGTGGGGCGATGTTCCCTTCATCTGTGAAGTTGTGTCCACCAAAACCAGTAGATACACTTATTATAAATGGATGTGAGTGTGAACCATATCTCAATGCAGATAACCGGCTTATGGTGGAACATCCTGAAGAAATTTTGAAGGGAATAGAAATAGTGAGTTACTTACTTGAAGTTTCCAATATCATATTTGCTGTAGAGGATAATAAAGAAGAGGCGATTAAAGTTATTAGTCATTCTTTAGAAAATTATCCAGCAGTGAAATTAGAGACGCTCCGGACAAAATATCCACAGGGTGCAGAAAGGATGCTTATAAAAAGGATAACAGGAAGAGATGTACCTGAAGGTGGACTACCTTTTGATGTTGGTTGCGTGGTCTTTAATGTAGGGACACTTTATTCTATTTATAGGGCTATATATGAAGGGATGCCAGTGATTGAAAGACCTGTTACAGTAGTAGGAGAAAATGTTATAGCGGCAGGTAATTATATCATCAGAATTGGAACACATTTTTCGGATATCCTTGATACCTGTTTTGGGATTAAATCTTCTGCTATCCCTGAAGGATATCAACTGAAGATGGGTGGCCCTATGATGGGAGTATTGCAGGAAGATACAAATTCTTCCGTGATAAAGGGAACCACAGGACTTTTATTGCTGGAGAAATATCCTGTGGGTGTGTCAGAAGAAAATACCTGTATTAGATGTGGAAGGTGCGTTGATGTCTGTCCGATGGAACTTATACCATATTATTACGCTTATTATGGGCAAAAATCTCTCTGGAACGAGATGGTAAAGTATAAAGTGAAAAATTGTATTGAGTGTGGCTGTTGCCAGTATATATGTTCATCAAAGATAGACCTTATATCTCTCATAAAAAAGGGAAAGAAGAATGCTGATAACAAAACTTAAAGAAAAAGAAAAAATTGTCAGTGTATTGAATAGCAGAAATGTATTTATATTTAAGTGTTTTGGCTGTAAGGAGGTATATCTTCCTGAGGAAGAGATTGACCTCCTTTTAACAGAACTTAAGTGTATGGATAGAACAGTCGGTGTTGACTACCTCTGCAGGGAGGAGTTTGTTGAAAGGTATCTTGAGAGATATAAAGAGAGATTAGAAAAGGTTGGAAAGGTTGTTGTCTTTTCCTGTGGTGTTGGTGTTCAGGTTGTTGCAAAACTTATCCCTGATATACCTGTAATTCCTGGCTGTGATACCCATTATATAAATGGGTTTCAGGGGCTAAAAGCACAGGATGTGGACTGTCAACAGTGTGGAGAGTGCTGGTTAAATCTTACAGGTGGAATATGTCCGATTACTTCTTGTTCTAAATCCCTTTTGAATGGTCCATGTGGTGGTGCAAACAAGGATGGGAAGTGTGAGGTGAGCAAGAATATGGACTGTGGATGGGTTCTGATATACAAACGGTTAAAATTGCTTAATGAAGATGAGATATTGAAAAGGCACCCTGTAAATATAAGGAATTACAAACTTATTATAACCGGTAATAAAAAGGAGTAGGAGATGAATTTTGAAGAAAAACTTAAAAGTGGGAAGTTTGTTATTACAAGTGAGATAGGTCCCCCAAAAGGGACAAACATAATGCCACATATAGAGGAGGCAGAACATATTAAAGATAAGGTGGATGCCTTCAATGTTACTGACCTGCAGAGTTCAGTGATGCGTCTTGGCTCTCTTGCTACATCACATCTTCTTATAGAAAAGGGATTGGAACCTGTTTTTCAGGTGACCTGCAGGGATAGAAACCGTCTTGCTTTACAGTCAGACCTTTTAAGTGCTGCAGTATTAGGCATAAAAAATCTTCTTATACTTACAGGGGACCACACTGTCTTAGGTGACCATCCTGATGCAAAGCCGGTCTTTGACCTTGATTCTATTTCGCTCCTTAAGGTTGTCTCTGATTTAATGAAAGGGAAAGATATGGCAGGAAACGAACTTGATGGAATTCCTTATTTTTTCCCTGGTGCGGTGGTAAGTCCTGGATATGAGCCACAGGAACTGCAGATTATAAAGATGGAGAAAAAGATTGAGGCAGGAGCAAGGTTTTTCCAGACACAGGCGGTATATGACCTTGTTGCATTTGAGAAATTTATGGAAAAGGCATCTAAATCTGGGGTTCCTGTACTGGGCGGTATAGTGCTTTTGAAGTCAGCAGGAATGGCTAAGTTTATGAATGAAAATGTTGCAGGTGTGAATGTTCCTGAAAGATACATAAAGATGATGGCAGAGGCAGATAAAAAGGATAGACCAAAGGTAAGTGTCCAGATTGCTGCTGAATTGATAAAAGGAATGAAAGGACTCTGTTCTGGTATACACATAATGCCACTTGGCTGGGAAAAATATGTCCCTGATGTTCTTGATGCCTCAGGGTTTTAAAAACTACTCATATTTCATTACCATATCCATAACCATATCAGCCCATTCCCATAGACGCCTGGGTTCATGGCGGACAGTACTGATATCTTTAAGGATTATCTCAACATTTTTCCCTTTTGTGATATCAAGCAGTTCCTGAATTTGTTTTTTTGCGCTCTCTCTATCCCATTTATCTTTTGTGGCAAGGAATGCAGGGTTTGGCTTAAAAGAAAACACAAACCTTCCTTCTGTTGCTTCGTATCCCTTCTTTATATTAACCCACGGGCTCATTGATATCTTCCTTAACTTAGGAATGTGTTTTGCAATTATATCTACCTTGTTATGAAGTGGTTCACAGCATCCATAGTAGACAAGTCCTGCCCTGTTAAGATATCGCTTTTCATACTGGATGGCAAATTCTTCATGCATAGCAGGGGATACCTCTGAAAATATCTGTGCCATTGCTCTTCCCCATAAGTCGCATAGACGAACTGAATCTGGATTAAAGTCAGGTTGTGGTAATTGGTCAGTAAAACTCAATCCCCCACCCACAGTATAGTATTCTCCTCCGAGTGAAAAAAGATTTAGTTTTACCATCTGGTCCAGCATATCACAATAAGCGGTGACAAATCTATCTATAAGTTTGTGCATATAACCAGGCCTTAATGCAAGGTCTAACAATAACTGTTCTGGACCACACCACATAACAAGAATATCCCATGGTGCAAACATAAAAGATGTATGTCCCTGTTTTTTGACAGGCATTATCCCGTCTAAAATATCACACACCCATTCATACTCCTTTTCTGCTTCATCATAATCACACCATATCTGTGGTGTTTTTATCTTTTCTATATCTTTTTCCTCTTTAATCTGGGAGATGTAATGTGAAGAAGGGACCCCTATGCCACCATCAAATGGTATAAGGTCTCTTTCAACTGTGAGACCAAAATCAAACAGATTGTGTATAATACACTTTGGAACAACATAGTATGGCTCTACCACCATATCTACAGGAAAGTGTTTCCACATATAAAGTGTCTTACGTAAAATTTCCTCCATTTTTCTTGCTCTTTCATCTTCTGTTTTTAAAAACATCTCCTCGTCTACTCTATTAATTTCCCACCAAGGAATTTCAAATATATATACCATAGGTCTTACTTCCTTCATATCATTGAGAAGTTTCCACTTTTTTATAGTTTCTTTCTGGATATCAAGTGATGCAATCTCTGCTACCTCTTTTGCCAGTGTCCTAAGTATCTCTTTATCTCTTGCTGATATCATAAATCCCCTTTTTTTTTGAAGAAGTTGAGAAAGATAATGAACAATCCATATACCTGAAAAACTTATGACTTAGTTCATTGCCTGTATCTTTCCTCTGTTCCCCTCACCCTTTCCCAGCCCCTCACCCATACCCTTTCCCAGCCCCTCACCCATACCCTCTCCCCTGAGGGGAGAGGACAAAGGTGAGTGGGAAAATTGAGTTGAAAAAGTGTTTACGATGTTCCCAACTTATACACCCTTGATATTTTCTGGATATAATACTATAATAGATGAAATTTTACAAGGAGGGGAAAATGTTAAGTGATCTTGAGATTGCCCAGAGGGCAAAGATATTACCGATAACTGAAATAGCAGAAAAGGCAGGTATTGATAGCAAGTTTCTTGAAATGTATGGAAAGTATAAGGCAAAGGTCTCAACTGATATATTGAACAGTATAGAAAATAATAATACAGGTAAATATATTGATGTGACTGCTATTACACCAACTCCTCTCGGAGAAGGGAAAACAGTAACAACCATAGGACTTTCTCAGGCGATAGGTAAACTCGGGAAAAAGGTCTTTACCTGTATAAGACAGCCATCTCTTGGTCCTGTATTTGGAATTAAAGGTGGTGCTGCAGGCGGTGGATATTCACAGGTTATCCCTATGGAGGACTTTAACCTTCATCTTACAGGTGATATTCATGCTGTAGGAATCGCACACAACCTTCTTTCTGCTTTCATAGATAATTCACTACTTAAAAATAATCCGCTTGATATAGACCCGTTTTCCATAACATGGCGAAGGGTTGTGGATGTATCTGACAGAGCATTGAGACATATTGTTATAGGACTTGGTGGTAAAGATAATGGTATTCCAAGAGAAACAGGGTTTGATATAACAGTTGCATCAGAAGTAATGGCAATATTAGCACTTACTGAAGGGCTTTTTGACTTAAGAAAACGGCTGGGTAGGATTGTTATAGGACATACCCGCAATAAAAAGCCAGTGACTGCTGAAGACCTAAAAGCAGCAGGTGCAATGACAGTCCTTCTTAAAGATGCTATACATCCAACACTGATGCAGACGCTTGAACATACTCCTGTCTTTGTCCATGCAGGACCATTTGCCAATATAGCACATGGAAACAGTTCTATTATAGCCGATAAGATTGCCCTAAAACTTGCTGACTATGTGGTAACTGAAAGTGGATTTGGTGCTGACTGCGGTATGGAGAAGTTTATGAATATCAAGTGCAGAGTCAGTGGACTTAAACCGGACTGTGGGGTACTTGTAGGTACTGTAGGAGC
>JAMWBP010000068.1 GCA_023819365.1 Candidatus Omnitrophota bacterium | reverse complement strand
TGTTTTCTTCCTTGCGGGTGAAGAGAAAAAAATAACCGGAGCCCTGAATGTGATAAAGAAATATGTAATAGAGAAGATTTTCACAGGCAAAACTGATGTATTCAAATTTATATGGGTAACAAACTTTCCTCTCTTTGAATATAATCCTGAAGAAAAAAGATTTCAGGCAGTCCACCATCCTTTTACATCACCAAGAGAAGAAGATATATCTAAATTTAAAACAGACCCAGGCGGAATGCGGTCAAGGGCATATGATATCGTATTAAATGGAATTGAGATTGGTGGAGGGAGTATAAGAATAAACAAAAAAGAGATTCAAGAAGAGGTTTTCAGGACAATAGGACTGAAACAAGAAGATGCACAGGAAAGATTCGGATTTTTACTCAGGGCACTTGAATATGGCGCACCACCACATGGTGGTATTGCATTAGGATTAGACCGCCTTGTAATGCTGCTGGTAGGTGAAGAAAGTATAAGAGAAACTATTGCCTTTCCGAAGACACAGAAAGGCACCTGTCCATTAACAGAAGCCCCCGGAGATGTTGAGCAACAACTCCTTAAAGAAAATAGAATAAAAATTGACACAGAAAAATTTAAGTGATAAGATAACATAAAAGTGAAAAGTAATAAATCAAAAGTAAAAAAGGGGCGAAGTATGAAGAAGAAAATAATTGTTTTTTGTATAGGCACATTATCTCTTATTTTCCTTTCCGGGTGTGCAACCACAGGGAGTAAAAAAGAGATGATAAAGAGTGACCTTGAATTAATTGATATAAAGATGAAACAACTTCTCGCTATATCTGAGACAAGTTTGGAATTGAGCAAAAAAGCAGAGGAAATATCTAATGAGGCACTTAAAAGAAGTCAGCAGGCAGAAGCAACGAGTGAGAAGGCATTAGAAGCATCAAATAAAGCAATAGAAGCATCAAATAAGGCGATAGAAGCATCAAATGAGGCAAAAAAATATGCTGAGGAACAGTCGCAAAAAGCAATAGATGCCTCTAACACTGCCTCTAAAACAGCGATTGAATACGCAGATAGGGCTGCTGAAAGAGCAATCCAGGCAGCCAACGAAGCAGTAAAAGCATCCAACCTTGCCAGTGAAAAGGCGATAGCAGTGGCAAACCAAACAATGGCAGAGGTAAATAGATTGAGAGCAACAATAAAGATGCAAGAAGAGGTAGAACCCATATTGAAAGAAGAACCACAGGTACCGATAGAAAAGAAAATGCATATTGTTAAAAATGGAGAGACACTCTCTACTATCGCTTCAAAATATTACAGAGATTCTTCCAGATGGAAAGACATATATAATGCAAATAGAAATGTCCTGAAAAACCCTGATGTTATTACACCAGGAACAAAATTAGTCATTCCGTAAAATGTCCCTTTTAAAAGAGGTTTATCTTACCAACGAAGAGGCACAGATAATCTCTGGCATAAGAGATAGTAATCTTGAATATATTGAGGAACTGTTAGATGTAGAGATTTACGCCAGAGGCAACATTTTGAAAATAAAAGGGGTAGATAGAAATGTTGAAAGCACAATAGAATTATTAGAAGACCTCAAAGAAATTGTTAAACATAAAAAAATTATAACCAAAAGTGATATTTTAAAAGTGTTAGAAAAGCCCTCCGAACCACAGAAAGAAAAGCCCATTTTACCAGAGCCAATAGATAAATCTTCTGCTATCCTTGTGGATTCAAAAAGAAAAACAATTATTCCAAGGAGTCCTGCACAGAAAAGATATATAGATGCAATAAGAAAATATGACCTTGTTATGGGAATAGGACCTGCGGGCACTGGAAAGACATACCTTGCTGTTGCATCCGGTATTGAGATGGTAAAACAGGGAAAATTCCAGAAGATGGTCCTTACCAGACCGGCACTTGAAGCAGGTGAAAGATTAGGATTCCTACCAGGAGACCTTGAAGAAAAGATAAGACCATATCTTCAGCCCATATATGATTCAATCTATGATATTATGAGATATGAAGAAATAAGGCGCTGGACAGAAAGAAGAATCCTTGAAATTGTCCCTCTGGCATATATGAGAGGGAGGACTCTAAGTGATTCATTTATCATACTTGATGAGGCACAGAATACAACATTAGAACAGATGAAGATGTTCCTGACACGTCTGGGCATAAACTCAAAAGCAGTAATCACAGGAGATATTACCCAGATAGACACTCCTCTTTCCCCACATACATCAGGGCTGGTAGAGATTCAGAAGGTTCTCTACAGAATATCAGGGATAAAATTTATATATTTCACCCACAGGGATGTGGTAAGGCATTCGCTGGTAAAAAAGATAATAAATGCATATGACAGATATGAAAAGAAGAAAAAGGGTAGTGAGGTTTCATATAGAAAACCGCCAGCAAAAAGTTAAAATTGATTGTATAAAAATAATGACAGCCCTTGAAAAAGGTAAAACTGTTTTTAATCCACCCCCTTTAGATATAAACATCTCACTTGTAAACAATAAAAAAATTAAGGAACTCAACAGAAAATTTTTACAAAAAAACACACCAACAGATATATTGAGTTTTAAAATATCCAGATATGAAGGAGAAATTATTATATCTGCTGAGATGGCAGATGAGAATTGTAAAAGATATGGTATGACCGTTGAAGATGAGGTATTATATCTAATAATACACGGTTATCTACACCTTAAAAACTATACTGACTACAGCGAAAAAGAAAGAAAAAGGATGTTCAGAATCCAGGACAGAATTTTTAAAATGATAAAGGAATTTGGGACATAATGAAAGGAAATAATAATAAAAAGCAGGATATAGTGACAAGTTTTAATTCTGCATTAGAAGGGCTTTTCTACACCCTGAAAAGAGAAAGAAACTTCAAGGTACATATTGCCTTTACAATTGGAGTAGTCCTTTTAGGTCTCTTTTTCAAACTGCCACTTCCTGAATTCATACTTTTGCTTGTTGTTATAGGTATTGTACTCATAGCAGAACTTGTAAATACAGTGGTGGAAATTGTTGTGGACGTATTCGTATCAGAATATCACTATGAAGCGAAGAAAGCCAAAGATATCTCTGCTGGTGCAGTGCTTGTCTCTACTGTGCTTGCAGTCATTACCGGATATCTGATATTTGTGAAACACTTCCCTTCTGGATGGAGAAATATTTTTAATAACATCGCCCAGTCCCACTGGCATCTCAGTTTTGTAGCACTTATACTGGTTATATTTCTGTCCCTTATGATGAAATTTTTGATAGAAAAAAAATACTCAATATCAGGAGGGATGCCGAGCATCCATAGCGTAATAGCGTTTAGTATCTGGACAGCCATATCATTTTTTACTTTCAGCGAATTTCCTGTAATATCTTTGCTTGTATTTCTCCTTGCATTCTGGGTGGCACAGAGCAGGGTTATACATGGAATACATAAGCCATCTGAGGTAATCATTGGTGGAATTATAGGCGTATTTCTCACAACACTTTTTTTCCAATTATTCTGGAGGTAATATGAAATCCCTTAAAAAACATTTTGTATCAGGCATTGTTTTTATAATCCCTGTATCTCTTTCTTTATGGATATTATTTAAAATTATCAGTTTTCTTGAAAATGTCCTTGGTCCTTTGTTCAAAAAATTTTTCCCAAATATCTATACCCCGGGTGTTGGGTTTTTCTCTCTTATACTTCTTATTTTACTTATTGGTTTTCTTACAGATAACTTTTTAGGAAGGAAATTTCTTGCATTCTTTGAAAAAATGTTTGAGACGATGCCTGTATTAAACAGAATCTATACCTTTATAAAAAGTATAAGTAATAACCTTATATATGGAAAGTCAACAATATTCAAAGAAGTTGTAAAGATATCCCTTCCAAATGGAAGTTATACCATCGGCTTTATCACAGGCAGAGCAAAAGAGCCAGGGATGTTGAATGTATTCATTCCCACTGTTCCTAATATAAGCACTGGATTTTATCTTGTTGTTCCAGAAGAGACAACTGAAAGGATTGATATCTCTGTAGAAGAGGCATTGAAGACGGTTATCTCTATAGGACTTTTCTCATCGGGGGAAAATGGCACCAATAAAGACAAAAGCGATAGTTCTAAAAAAACATAATTTTAGAGAGACAAGTGTAATACTTTCTCTTTATACTGAAGAAACAGGAAAAATCAAAGGAGTACTGAAAGGTGTAAGGATTGAAAAAAGTAAAATTCCTCCCTTAACCTTCACTCCCGGTGCTTTAATCTCTGCATCTATTTATATAAAAAGAACTTCTGAACTCAATCTTATAAGCAGTCCTTCTATTCTAAAGTTCTACGAGATGCCCTGTAAAAAAAATTTAATGGCGTGGCGTCTCATACTAAACCTTGTGGACCTTTTTACCCCTGAAAAGGAAATAGATAGGGATATTTTTCATCTTTTGAAAAATACAGGCGAGGTATTAAGCAAATGCTCAAATTCTGAAATTATCTTAATTGCATTTAAACTAAAATTTATAAAGATACTCGGATATGGGATAGAACTTTCAAGATGTGTTGTATGCAGAAATAAAAGCCACACTTATCTTTTCAGCGGTAAACTTGGAGGACTTATATGTAATAACTGCAAAAGCAGGGATATAAAAAGGGTCAATATCTCAAAAAGAGTTATCAATATAATGAAACAACTTGAGAAGATGGAGATTAAAAGATGTCCTGTGATAAAGAGTATTCCTGTTGATATAATGCACAAGATAAACTTCTATTCAAATATCACATTGAATTATCACTCAGGGATTGATAAAATATGGTGGACAGATGAGAAAAATATCCTATAAAAAAATTATTGATGGGGTGGCTGAACTTGTAATAAATGTCAGCCGTAATATTCCAGAAGATGTGATAAGATATATAAAAAAAGCATATCTTTCAGAGATAGGGTATGGGAAAAAATATCTTGGAATAGTCCTTGAAAATCTATCTATCGCAAAAAGAGAAAAACTACCCATATGTCAGGACACAGGACTTGCCGTATTTTTTGTAGAGTTAGGCCCTGACATTATAATTGAAACAGGAATATATAAAACACTTGAAGATGTTATAAATGAAGGATTAAAAAAAGGCAGCAAAGAGGGATATTTAAGAAGTTCTATCGTCTCTGCGATAGAAAGAAAAAATACAGGTACAAATAGTCCAGGTATTGTCCATATGATTCCTGCAAAAAAAAATATCTTTAGAATAAATCTCATAGCAAAGGGATTTGGTTCTGAAAATACATCAATGATTGCT
>JAMWBP010000067.1 GCA_023819365.1 Candidatus Omnitrophota bacterium | reverse complement strand
GTGTGGTGTATGAGGGAAGAAATCAAAAGGATAGAGTTTTTCAAGGCGGTATCCTGCCTTATAAAGTTCAGAGGTATCCCTTGCGAATGCAGAGACATTGCAGGAAACATATATTATCATCTTACTTTCTATATCTTTAACATTCTTTAATGCCTTTCTACTTAGACCAGACCTCGGCGGGTCAACAATAACTCCATCAGGACTTTCTACAACATCACGATATCTCTTAAACAAATCTTCTATAGGGCTCTGATAAAACTTGCAGTTTTTTATATTATTCATCTTACAGTTTTCTTCAGCAGTTGCTATATTTGATGGTTCTATATCCACTCCCACAACTTTTTTCACCTCTCTTGATAAAAAAATCTCCATTACACCGCTGCCACAGTAAAGCCCAACAAGATTTTCCACTTTTGCTAATACGAGTTCCTCTTTTATCTTTGAATATAACAACCCTGCTGCCTTTGTATTTGGCTGGAAAAAAGATTGAGGAGATATTTTAAACTTCAGTCCATCTATCTCTTCTATTATAAAGGTCTTCCCGTAAAGGTTATGCTTCCTTTCAAATATAACAACATCTGATATATGGTTGTTCTCCACCCACCATAAACTCTTTACCTTTTCAGGAAGTTTATCAACCAGTCCTGTCATATCCGGTATCTTGCCGCTTTTTGTAACAATAAATATCATAACTTCCCCTGTTTTTTTACCCTCCCTGATAACAAGGTGGCGGAAAAACCCCTGGTGAGTATAAGGGTTATAGACACCCAACCCTGTATCTTCTGCAAAGTGAATGAAGACAGGAAAAATCTCATTAACTACTTCACTGAATATCCTGCACTCTGAAAGTGGTATAGTATTCTTATAATAGCCACATAAAGGTGATGTTCTCTCTCTTAACCCGAGAAAAAGCCCTTCTTTACCACTACCGAATGCAAACTCCATTTTGTTTCTGTAATAAAATATATCCGGTGAAGGAACTATAGGAGAAACAACCACCTTTTCTATGATATCCCTGCCTGCTATTTTACCTATTGTATTTACAAGATATCTTTCTTTAAGTTTCAGTTGTTCTTCATATAAAAGGTTCTGCATTACACATCCACCGCAGGTGCCAAAATGTTTACATAATGGTTCTGTCCTGTAGGAAGATGGTTTTATAATTTCTTTTACCTTACCATATGCAAACCTCTTTTTTCTTTCTGTAAGAAAAATTCTTACCCTGTCCCCCAAAACTACATCAGGAACAAAGACAACCATACCACCACTCCTTCCAACACCCCAGTTTTCAGGGAAAGCCATATCTGTAATCTCTATCTCACTTTCAGGCATCTCAAAAATACGAAGGAGTTCCCTCAACCTTTTTACAGGAAGTCCTACAACATTGTCATAGTCGCCTTTAAGTTCCTCAACAAACCTATCTCTGACTGACTGGATTGCATATCCACCTGCCTTATCCATATATTCATCTTTTTCTAATTCTTCTTCTATCTCTTCTGGAGAGAGTTTTTTGAATTTTACATAACTTATCTCATATCCAGTAAGAAGTTTGTCATCTGCCTTTCTGTATATTGCAAGCCCTGTAATTACCCTGTGTCTTGTCCCTGAAAGTATCCTTAAAATATCTCTTGCATCATCTCTATCCTTCGGCTTTCCTATAATTGTACTATCAACTGCCACAACAGTATCTGCTCCTATAACAACATCAAAAGGATACTTCTCTCCGACATCTTTTGCCTTTAATATAGACGCCTCAACTGCAAATCTTACAGGGTCTAACTCTTTTATACTGGATTCATCTATATCAGAAGGCACAACAATAAAGTCATCTGTTATATTTTTCAGAAGTTCCTGCCTTCTCGGTGATTTTGAAGCAAGGATAAGCCCCATAACAATTTCCCTTTTACTTTTTCTCCTCAAATACTACTATCCCCTCTGCTCCTTTAAGTGTATCCATCCTGCTTTTAAGTATCTCCTTCATTGTATTAAATTCAGGAAGATATTTATCCGGAAGCGGGTATGAAGGTGGCATCTTCATAGCAAGAAAATTGATAAACTTTTCCCCTTTCTGCACACGGAAGTCAAGATGCGGTCCAGTTGCCATCCCTGTAGAACCCACATATCCAATTACCTGCCCCTTTCTCACCCTTTTACCTTTTGATATACCTTTTGCAAAGGCAGAAAGATGTCCATACCATGATGTATACCCATTAGGATGTCTTACTATAACGGTCCTCCCCAGACCTCCACGCCATCCCGTATATTGAACCGTCCCATCCCCTATGCTTGAGATAGGTGTCCCCTTTGGTGCTGCATAGTCAATCCCATAATGTGGTCTATAGACCTTATATATCGGATGAAGCCGCCTGTGTGTAAAATAAGAAGATATCCTTCTATAGTTAAGAGGCGCCTTCAAAAATGATGTCTCAACACTCCTGCCTTTCTCATCATAATATCCACCTTTTCCGTCTTGTGTTTCAAAATAGAAGGCATAAAAAATACTATCTGAAGACCCATAGGATGCAGCCAATATACTTACATCTTTCAGGGGGTTACCCTTACTGTCTACATATGCATCCCAGAGAAGTGCAAATCTATCTCCTGTCTGGCAGTCAGTAAAAAAGTCCACCTTTGATGCAAAAATCTCAGCAAACTGGATTATAATTTCCGGGTTGATATTCAAGGAAGCCATACTCTCATATAAAGAACTTGCTATCTCTCCATAAACACCGCAGGTCTTCTTTTTAACCTCTATCTTTTCAGCAGAGGCGCTGTATTTATTGTTATCAGGGTCAAACCTAACAACATAAAAGTCAATAGGCCCATCATAGTATATAAACTTTATAAACTCCCCTTCTTCAGTCAGGTACATCTCCCACCTGTCTCCTATCCTGCATCTTCTCACATTAAAAACCTTTTTTAGTTCCTCTGTGATTGCCAATGACTGAGAAGAAGTCAGTCCATTTGCAACAAGGACATCCCCTAAAAGGTCTCCTTCTGCAATGTAGCCCTCAATAATATGGTAACGGGGCTTGAAGATATGTGTACTGGAATGTCTCATCTTAAGCAGGACAAAAGGAGAGAGGATAACTACTGTGGATAATAGTGCTAAAAGTATATTTTTCCTCAAGTATTCCCCCAGTTAAAAGAATCTAAATCACAAACTTTAAATCCTAAATTTTTCGCTCTTTCATCTTTCCACACAATTGGGGAGAAGGTTATGGATGAGGGGATATCTCCATTCTATTCACTTTTATCTATAAGAACTGAAACAAAACAGGCGCATGCATCACCCCTGCCTATATCACCCATTCCTTCATATGTCTTTGCTTTAAAACCAATCTTTTCAATATCAATATTAAGTATCTCTGAAAGGGTTTTTTTTATTGATTCTGCAAAAGGAAGAAGTTTAGGTGCTTCACATATCACCACAATATCCAGATTTTCTATGTGATACCCTTCCCCTTTTAATATCCCGATAACCTTATCCACAATCTTTCTGCTATCAATCCCCTGGGTCTTTTTATCTGTATCCGGGAAGAAATAACCTATATCCGGCTTTCCCATTGCACCGAGCAAGGCATCCGATAAAGCATGGAGAAGGGCATCTCCGTCGCTGTGTCCTGAAAGGCCTTTCTCAAAAGGGATATGTAGTCCACCGAGGACAAACCTTCTGCCTTCTACAAATCTGTGTATATCAAAACCGATACCGGTCCTTATCATCAATAATTTTCTGCAAGGAGTTCATAATACGCCTGAGGATGTTTACAGGAAGGACATTCTTCTGGTGCCTCTGTTCCTTCAAATATATATCCACAATTTCTACAGTGCCACCTTACTGGTTTGTCTTTTTTAAATACCTTCCCTGATGCAATATTCTCTATAAGTTTTCTGTATCTTGACTCATGGAACATCTCTACCTTTGCAATCTCTTTAAATGACCTGCTTATCTCAGAAAAACCTTCTTTCTCTGCCACCTCAGCAAAATTTCTATAGAGTTTGTCCCACTCAAAGTTTTCACCTGCTGCTGCCTGTTCAAGGTTTGTCTTTGTATCACTGATGATACCACCAGGATAGGCAGCGGTGATCTCTACATCCCCTCCTTCAAGATACTTAAAAAATACCTCAGCATGCTCCTTTTCATTATCTGCTGTTTCAAGAAAGATACTACTTATCTGCTCATACCCTTCTTTTCTTGCCACACTTGCAAAGTATGTGTATCTATTCCTTGCCTGCGATTCCCCTGCAAATGCCTTCAAAAGATTCTTCTCTGTCTGCGTCCCTTTTATTGACTTTTCCATATCGCCCTCCTTATCTTTTTATTTTTATTATATCATTATACCATTATTATACCATAATTCCCAGTTTTTTCATATCATAACAGGAAGGAGAAAGAACAGGGACCTTTTTTACAGACCATATCTCTCTGTGTTCTATATATTGTCCCGGCTCAACTTCTCTTAAAGGACTTAATGTTTCAAGTTCAAGGAAAGAAGGGTTTGTATATACCTCAACACTGCATCCAAAATCAGGATATTCAGCATTCATCTCTTGAAATTTCTTGACAAATAACTGCCCCTCCACCCAGTAGCCGGTCCAGCATGGTCTTGCCATCGTCCCTATCTTTACAGGTCCTTTTGCATTTTTGTCCTGTCTTACAAATATAAAGTCCCTTTCAAGGACAAGACGGCTATCTGAAAGGTCAGTATATGGCCATAAAGAAATCCGCCTGTCAGGAAGGAGTCCCTTTTTCCCTGCCTTTACCGGAATAATTGCAAATCCACCTGCCCTCATAACAGAAAGCGCCCAGCAGGCAAGTTTTATATTCCATCTCCCGATGTTTTTTATTCTGTGTATTACTAAAAGATTTCTCTTCCCTTTGCTTCTTATCTCAATCTCCTTCTGTACACTATTCTGTATTTCTGGATTGCCATAAATCTTTATATATTCCTTTCTTGCTTCTATCTTTACCGGTTCGTTATCCATTGAATAAGAAAGTGGCATTGCCTCAGGAGAGACCCACAATCTATGTCCGCCATATATATGCCAGAAGCCCTCGGGTGTCTCAACCCCTGCATCTGGAAGGACCCCAAAAAGATTTTTATCTGGTGTTTCCCTGAGTGCAAGTTTAATAACTCTCGGCCCTATATCTTCTGCTATCCCTAAAATTAAATTACCAAGTGTAAAGTTTCTAATCTTCATATCTCTCCTCTTATAACCCTTTCTAAAAATTTTAAGTTATCTCATCCATAAAGTCAAAATATCGGAC
>JAMWBP010000066.1 GCA_023819365.1 Candidatus Omnitrophota bacterium | reverse complement strand
CCTTCCACCGGTATTGCTTTTGCAGTGGTAAAGACCCCTTCTTCAGTTATTATCTCAGTATAATTACCAGTAGTTTTTCCAACTTTACCTTTAAGTATATTTATCTCTCCCAAAAACACTGCTGTAAATCTATTTGATGGATGAAAATATAAATCTAATGGAGAGCCAATCTCTACAATTCCCCCTTCATTTATTACAGCAATCCTTCTTCCCATAGCCATTGCTTCTCTTCTATCATGGGTAACATAAACCATTGTAATACCTGTCTCTTTTTGTATCCATTGTATCTCTGTTCGCATCTCTTCCCGCAGTTTTGCATCAAGGTTGCTAAGTGGTTCATCCAGAAGTAGAACCTCTGGCTCATTCACAATTGCCCTTGCCAGTGCTACCCTCTGTTGTTGTCCTCCTGAAAGTTTTGTTGGATAGTAATCTTTAAAAGGCATAAGTTGAGTTATTTCAAGAATCCTTTCTACCTTATCTCTTATTATTCCTTCTGGATATTTCTTTATTTCCAGACCATATGATATATTTTTCCACACAGAAAGATGTGGCCATAGTGCATAGTTTTGAAAGACAATACCGATATTTCTCTTTGAGGGAGGGACATCTGTAATATCTTTTCCGTTAAGGAATATCTTTCCTTTATCAGGTGGTACAAAACCAGCAATTATCCTTAGAAGAGTTGTCTTCCCGCATCCAGAAGGGCCAAGCAGAAAGAATATCTCTTTTTCTTCTACAGAAAACGAAACATTTTTTAGTATATCTAACTTCCCAAATTTTCTTGATATACCATTGATTTCAAGTTTTGCCATTTTACCATCTCTTTATCTGCTGTTCTATTAGACGGAACTTCTCCTTTGAAAAATTTGCCCACTCGTTTATATACTGGTTGCGAAATACAGGGTTGTTCCAATTTTCCCATAAGAACCTCTGGTCTCTTTCATTTACAGGTATTTTGAAGAATCTCTTTTTCAAGGCATCATCCCCTTTTGATATTATACTCCATACCTTTTTTATTTTTGTGTGCTGGTCTATTACAAGTGCACCTATCATATCATTTAAAAGGTTCCATCTTTTTGAAGCAAGGTCAAAATCATATTTTATGGTGCCTTTAATTTTATATGGATTGAAAACATCTTTTATTACAGGGTCCTGGTAAATATCCTGTCTTATACTGAACCTGTTTAAAGAATATTTTACCGGTCCCCCTTTTTTCCCTTTTGGTAGCATCCATAAGAGTTGTCCTTCATAAGAGAGAAGATAGTTGATAAATCTCTGTGCTATCTTGAGGTTTGGTGCACCCTTTAAAATTCCTATTGCATCAGGATTTATTACTGTCAGGTTTTCAGGAAGGATAAAGCCCATATTTTCAGCACCATTGATTTCTATCTGAGCAAGGGCATAGGAGTCAATACATAGGGAGACCGCAACCTCGCCAAGAGATGTATTTTTTGCAACAGATGATGCACTTGCAGTAAACGTTTTTGTATTGCCTGCTATGGCTAAAATTATCTCCCATCCCTTTTCCCATCCGTATGCCTGAAGGATAATTTCATACATCATATGTAAACTTCCACTATGTCTCGGGTCGCCATTGCCTACCCATCCGTAGTATCTTTTGTCCGTAAGGGATTCCCATGTAGCAGGGTAGGATAGAGATAGATAATCCAGAACCCTTTTGTTATAAAGGATACCAAAACCGCTTAATATGATTCCATACCAGTAAAATTCCTTATCGTAATTTGGAATTCCAGCACATTGAGAAGGGATTTTTCTTAAAAGGTCTGAAGGGATTTTATATGGTTGAAGTAATCCTTTTTCTTTAAGGGTGAGGTAGGGGTTTATTCCACCACCAAAAAACAGGTCTATACCTATGCCTTGAGGTGTTTTTTTAAAAAGAGATTCTACAAACTTTATGTCGTCAGATGTTCCACCCTGGTCAATCCATTCTATATCAACTCTTTCACCGTAATTTTTAATATGCCAGTTGTTGAAGGCAGTTTCAACCTCAATCCGTACACCTTCCCAGTGTGGAGAAATAATAACAAGTTTTTCATCAGCATTCCCGATAGATAATAAAGGTAAGAATAACATAAGAAATAACAAGTATTTCATAGTGTGGTTATTATACCTGTTAGTGCTTATTTCTGACAAATTAACAATTACTTGACAGAGTAAGGTGAAAATTATAAATTATTAAGTATAAAAAGTTTCCCTAGTATTTATAGAAGATGAAAATTTACATAACCCATTGTTCTGCAAAAAAGGATGATTCACTTAAACATACAACTAAACTTACAACTCCAGATAAACTTTATACAGCAACACCAATTGGACGGTTCATGAATAAATGCAAAACGGAAAAAGTTGCTTGGGCAATATTCTCGGATTTATATGGTGTTTGGTTTCCGGATGTTAAGCATGGATGGTATGAGAAAGCCCCTCATAGAGTTACAGAAGATGAATTTAAAAAACTATTAGAAGATTTTGACCAAAAGCTTAGTAATTACAATGAGATTTGGTTTTATTATAATCCCGGACGTTTCCATCGTCTGTATAAAAGATTATTGAGCGAATCAAAGTTAAAAGATAGGATAAAGATGTTCAGCCATATAAAAGAGATTGTCAGAGAGTAATAGAATGTCTGATTTATGTAAGTGGTTACATGAGGTATTGGAACAACTGCCAGTAATCAGATTCCCTTTTAAAGTAGAACAGTTGCCTGAAAATGGTATATATTTCTTTTATGAGAATAGCGAGATTTTGGGGCCTAATGGAGATCGTCTGAGGATAGTTAGAATTGGCACTCATAAACAAGGAAATTTCAGGAGTCGTATTAAAGAACATTACCTTCTGGATGAATCTAAAATGGATTTTAACAAAGATGTACCTAAACCCTCTGATCGAAGTATTTTCAGGAAAAATATTGGAAGGGCATTACTAAACAGAGATGAAGATGATTATTTGCAAGTTTGGGAGATAGATTTTACGGAAAGGAAAAATAGAGAATTTTTAGCACATACACGAGATATAGACAAGGAAAAAAGAATAGAATTAGAAATCACCAGAATTCTCAGAGAGCACTTTTCTTTTAGATTTGTTATAGTAGATACCCAAGAGGAGAGAATGGGAAGTAAAGGGTTGGAAAGTTCTCTTATTGGAACAGTAGCAAATTGTGAATTATTCAAGCCCTCTGATAACTGGTTGGGGAAATATTCTCCTAAGGGACAAATCAGAAAAAGTGGATTATGGTTGGTGCAGCATCTTAAAAATGGTCCAATAAATGAAAACGATAGAGAATTTATTTTAAATGCTATAAAGAGAACAAAAGAATGGATTACGAATAGGGTATAAGCATAAAAGGTTTTTACATTATGGTACTCACTCAAGTTCCTCCTTTGCCGGCAGCTTCTTTTATACTGGAACTGTTATATGAAATCACCATATGTAGGAGAGGGAAGAAACAAAATGAGGGAAAAATAGAACCGTCCCTTTTTGTGGATAGGGATTACAATCGCTTGATGTCTGGGTAGCAGAAATTTCGGTGAAACTTAACTATGTCAATCGAAGGGAAATAGACCAGACATTATATGGGAAAGGACAAATGTTAAGAAAGGTAAGAGAAAAAATAGTCAGAGTTTGTTATGAATCTGGGGTGTCACCTATTGAATTTAATCAAGGAGCATGGTATCTTGGGTTTCATTCTTTTCGTCATTTTGGAGATGAAGCCCTTAATAAAATGCCGTTAGAAGATTTATGTAAGAAGTTATTAGAGACAAAAGAAGAAAAAAGGGGGTCAGATGAAGGTTCTCTATTTAATTCCGTGTTCTAACCATAAAGAACGAAAAGGTGGAGTTCCTGAATATTCAAAGGAGAAATCTATACTTAATTTTTTAACTAATACAAGAGATTTATTAAAAAATACAAGAAGAGAAATTTTTAAATTGATAAAAGAATATGATAAGTTGTCAGAAAAACCATCTAACAAATTCCTTAAAGAAGGCCCAGATTTAGGTGGGAAAGAAGAAGGGTGTTGTTTTATGCCTGCAATAAAAAGATACAAAGGAAAGTTATATACACAAATTAGTGAAGAAAATTGGTCTAACAGAAAAAATGAAGTTCTTATATTGTCAGGACTATATGGATTTGTTTATCCTGAAGAATTAATCCAGTTATACAATCTTGATTTAGAATTTCATCCAGAAATAACTAAAAAATGGGAGGATACTTTAACCCTTGTTCTGAAGAGTTTTGCGAAAAGAAGAAAATAAACATAATAGTTAATCTTTTGGCAGTAAAATCTTATATTGAACTTATTGACTGGAACTCCCTTGAAAGTACCAAAAAATTTTCTGTATATCATATTTATGGAGAAGAAAATATAATTGGTGATGCTCTACTTCAAGATATTGGAGACTTTTTAGGAAGTTTTGCTTTGATATCAAGTGGATCTGACATAGAACAAGTTATTTCAGTTCAAAAGGAATTTAAAGGAAAATATGAAAAATTATACTTTACGGCATATATCAACGATATTCCTGTTGACATGTCACATTTTGAGAAAAAGGAAGCAATATCACTAACTCCTCCATCTGTTGAAAATATTCCTGAAGAATTAAAAGAACTTGAAATTGATGAGGTTGTTTTACCTTATAAAATTGTAAAAAAATTGTCTGAAGGTGAAAGAATATTTTCAGATGCAAATAATTATATCCGGATTTTTTTAAATAAATTACATCTTCTTTGTAAAAACCCTAGACATTCAAGTTTAGGAGTAGAACATAGAGAAAATTTTTCCTACGCGCGAATAAATATTAAGTATAGATTTACATTTGAACGAAAAGGAAAAGTTGCAAAGATTATTGATGTATTTCCTCATCCTTAAAAAAGAGATAAAATATGTAAATAAAAGGAGTAACGATGTCTAAATTTGTTAGTTTTCTTTATAAACTTGCAAGAACTGTAAATGATATTGAAAAGATATCAAGCGGTGACCCAAAAAAGATTGCAAGAAGAGTAAAAAGCAAAGTTATTGGTAGAAAAATTGTAAGTAAAATATGCCGTTGGACCAAAATTTAAATTATTTTAAAATGTCAAACTGGAATTGTAGTTTCAAAGATAAAATGTCGTGTTTCTGATAGAGTATCTCCTGAATAAAAGTCCCTTTGTGAAATACCCAATCTTGTCGCCATCTTTCTTACTTCTTCTACAAATCTCCCTTCTATAAACCTAAACATTCTCTCTATCTTCCCTTTTGCTCTCGGATGACCTGGATA
>JAMWBP010000065.1 GCA_023819365.1 Candidatus Omnitrophota bacterium | reverse complement strand
CGGACAGAGGCAGGGATTTGGATAAAGGAAAATATTCCGACAGGAAGCAAGATAGGGGTTACAGAAGTTCCATGGCAGTTCCAGATGCCACCCTTTGATTATTATGCGTATAGGGTGGAAGTAACTGGATATAACATTGAAGAAGTTCAGAAGAAAAAGCCAGAATATTTCATTCTTTCTTCGTTCCAGGCACCTATTCCACCTTATCCACTTAGATTACAGGAAGAGAGAATTAATTTCTATAATGAGTTTATAAGTACAGGGCTATATAGAGAGGAAAAAAGATTTGAAAGGTATCCTTCATTTACAGGGATTACATTTAGGACTAAACAACTTCCTGAAGACCTAATATATCTGAACCCAACTATTGTGATATTTAAGAAAATTTCCTTACCCATACCCTCTCCCCGGAAGGGAGAGAAAAAAGTTGAGGGGGATAAAGTAGATTACCCTCTTATAGTAAGAGGGGTTATGGGAGTTAAATAAGGATGTTGCCGTTATAAAATAATTCGCACCATACAGGACATCACCCACAAAGATAATGAAAATAAGAGGGTATAAAAGAAATGTTTGAATATTATTTACCAAAGGAATTGATAGCACAGTATCCACTTAAAGAAAGAGAAAAGGCACGTTTGATGGTTCTAAATAGAGAGAGTGGAGAGATAAAAGAAGGTATATTTAGTGAAATTAGAGACCTTTTAAAAACAGGAGATACACTCGTATTAAATAATTCACGGGTAATACCTGCACGACTGAGAGGAACTAAAAAGACAGGTGGGAAAATGGAGATTTTTCTTTTGAGGAAAATAGAACCACGCAGGTGGGAAGTACTCCTTAGAGGAAATATTAAACAGGGGCAGGAATCCAAAATAGCAAAAGGAGACCAGTCAATATATGTAAAAATTATAAAAATGACAGAAAAAGGAAGTTATATAGCAGAATTTGATACAGATAATGATATTGAAATTTTTAGTTTTGGAGAGGTCCCCTTGCCACCATATATTAAAAGACCACCGGAAAAACAGGATGAGAGTTTTTATCAGACGGTCTATGCTAAAAAAAATGGTTCTGTTGCTGCTCCAACAGCAGGACTACATTTTACTGTTAATATACTTGAGGAGTTAAAAAATAAAGGAGTTAATGTTGTATATATAACACTTCATATTGGGTGGGCATCATTTAAGATATTAAAAGAAAAAGATAAACCAGGAGAAGAATATATAGAAATAACAGAGGAGACATCTAATATAATAAATAAAACAAAAGAAAGTGGTAACAGAGTAATTGCTGTTGGAACAAGTGTTGTAAGGGCACTGGAAAGTTCTGTGATAAATGGAAAAGTCCACAGTATGTCAGGTTATACTGACCTGTTTATAGAACCTGGCTTTAAGTTTAAAGTTATAGAGGCATTAATTACAAATTTTCATTTACCTGCTTCAACACATCTTTATCTTGTATGTGCTTTCGCAGGAACAGAACTGATAGAAAAAGCATATAAGATTGCCATAGAGAAAAAATACAGGTTTTATTCTTATGGAGATTGTATGCTTATATTGTAAAGTGAGAGGGGAGACGTGAGATGAAAAAAGAAAGAGGGAGACGTGAGAGAATATGGAGAAGAGACATAAAAAGTTAATGGTGTGAATGGAAGCAATGAAACTCGTAAAAGTAGTTTATGAAATTACGAAAAATTTACCTATTAAAGAAAAATATGGATTGTCTTCACAAATGCGAAGAGCAGTAATTTTTATTCCTTGTAATATTGCAGAAGGTGCCGCGAGATGTGGGAAAAGAGAATCTATGCAATTTTATAAAATAGCAAGAGGTTCATTAAGTGAATTAGACACACAATTAGAACTTTGCAAAATGTTGAAATTACTTGCATTGTCTGATATTATATTACTTACAAAACATCTTGAGATTGTTGATTCTCTGTTAAGTGGATTAATAAGAAGTAGAAAGAATCGTTTTTGACATCTCACTAATTACCTCTCACATTTCACTTCTCACATCTCACGTATTTAACTGAAAGGGAGGACACTAATTATGAATTTCAATATTCTCAATCAGAATAAAGATACGCGGGCGAGGACAGGGGAATTAACTACCCCACACGGGAAGGTAAAGACACCATGCTTTATGCAAGTAGCCACAAATGCTACGGTTAAAACTTTATCTTCTGAAGAACTACAACAAATTGGCGTTGAAATGATAATTGCTAATGCATACCATATTTATCTGAAGCCTGGAATTGAAATAATTAATCAGGCAGGTAGCATACATAATTTTATGAACTGGCAAAAACCTATTGTAACAGATAGTGGTGGATTCCAGATTTTCAGTTTAGAGAATGTTAAGGTTGAAGACGAAGGCGTATATTTCCGTTCAAAGTTAGATGGTTCTTTACACTTTATAACTCCTGAAAAATCAATAGAGATACAGAATAGAATTGGGGCAGATATTATAATGGCTTTTGATTACTGCCCAAAAAATTGGAATAATTATGAAGAAGTCAAAAAGAGTGTAGCGTTAACTATTAAATGGGCAAAAAGATGTAAAGAATTTCATGAAATAGAAAAACAGGAATTATTTGGAATTATACAAGGCGGTATTTACGAAGAACTTAGAAGGGAATGTATAGAAAAACTTGAAAAGATGGGTTTTGACGGATATGGACTTGGTGGACTTTCTATTGGGGAACCATATGAAGAGACAGTAAAAATTGCTGAATATATAATCAGGAATTTACCGGAAAGAAGATTGAGATACTTTATGGGAATTGGAATGCCTTTACAGATTCTTCAACTTGTTGAAATGGGTATTGATTTATTTGACTGTGGTATGATAACACATATAGCAAGGACCGGTTCTACACTTACATCCAGAGGAAAGATCAATATCAAAGCAGGAAAGTATAAAAATGACTTTACCCCCCTTGACCCGGACTGTACTTGTTTTGTCTGTAGAAACTATACCAGGGCTTATATAAGGCATCTGATTAATACTGGTGAAATAACAGGCCTGCGGCTTAACTCTTATCACAATATATACTTTATGATGAGATTTATGGAAGATATAAGAAATGCTATAAATATGGGTAATTTTAAGAAATTTCGCAAAAACTTTGAAAAGAAGTATAATAATATAAATATATAAAAGGGGGAATAAAATGATATTTGCACAGGCACAACCAGTACAGACAAATCCACTTGGTGCGCTTCTACCTCTCATTCTCATATTCTTTGTCTTTTATTTTCTTTTAATTCTACCTCAACAGAAAAAGCAGAAGGCACATAAGAAGATGCTGGATGAACTTAAGGAAGGGGATAGGGTTATAACCATAGGTGGTGCAATGGGAACTGTCAGTAAGATAAAGGATAATGTTGTAACGATTGAATTTAAAGATGGAGTGAAAATTGACTTTATTAAAAGTGCTATATCACAGGTTATAAAACCACAAGCATAGTAAAGAATTATGGAAGATAAATTCCCTCCTCAATATAATCCTGAAGGTATAGAAACAGAACTTTATGAGTTCTGGGAGAAAAATGGTTATTTTTCTCCTACCAAAAGCAAGGGAAAAAAGAATTATGTTATAGTTATACCACCACCTAACATTACAGGTGTATTACATATGGGGCATGCCCTTAACAATACTATCCAGGATGTTTTAATACGCTGGAAGAGAATGGCTGGATTTAATGCATTATGGGTTCCAGGAACAGACCATGCAGGGATAGCAACACAGAATGTAGTAGAAAAGATGCTACGTGAAAAAAATATAGATAGAAAAACACTGGGTAGGGAAAAGTTCATCCAGGAGGTATGGAAATGGAAGGAAAAGTATGGCTCAACAATAATATTTCAGTTAAAGAAATTGGGTGCTTCCTGCGACTGGAGTAGAGAAAGATTTACAATGGATGAGAAATTGTCCCATGCTGTAAAAGAGGCATTTATTCATCTTTATAATAAAGGGCTTGTATATAAAGGTAAAAGGATTATCCACTGGTGCTGTAGATGTGGCACTGCCCTTTCTGATGAGGAAGTAAACTATAGGGATGAGGATGTCTTTCTATATTATATTAAATACCCGCTTACTGAAGGTGGATTTATTGAGGTTGCAACGACACGTCCGGAGACAATGTTAGGGGATACTGCTGTTGCGGTAAATCCTTCAGATAAAAGATATAAAAAACTTATTGGTAAACAGGTAAAACTACCCTTTGTAGATAGAATAATACCTATTATACCTGATGAAAAAGTTGAAGTTGAATTTGGAACAGGGGCAGTAAAAGTTACTCCAGCGCATGACCCTGTGGACTTTGATATAGGAACAAGACATAATCTGCCATTTATAACTGTTATGGATGAAGAAGGGATAATGAATGAAAATGCCGGAAGATTCAGAGGTATGGACAGATTTATCTGTAGAGAAAATGTAGTAAAGGAACTACAAGAGATGGGGCTATTAAGTAAAAAAGAACCATATTTAACAAGGGTAGGGACCTGTTACAGATGTGATACCCTTGTAGAACCTTATCTCTCTTCCCAGTGGTTTGTAAAGATGTCCCCACTTGCAAAACCCGCGATAGAGGCAGCAGAGAAAGGCATATTAAAATTTTATCCAGAACGCTGGAAAAAGATATATCTTAACTGGTTATATAATATAAAGGACTGGTGTATAAGCAGACAGATATGGTGGGGACACCGTCTGCCTGTTTATTACTGCAAAAATTGCTATCAATCAAATTCAAAAACTGATGAGGCACAAGATATAAAACAGAAGGGAATAATTGTAACTGAAACTAAACCGGAAAAATGCCCGGATTGTGGCTCAAAAGATATCTATCAGGACCCTGATGTGCTTGACACATGGTTTTCTTCCTGGTTATGGCCATTTTCTGTATTTGGCTGGCCTGAAAAGACAGAAGACCTTATGACTTATTACCCCACTGATACTCTGGTTACTGCTCAGGAAATTCTGTTTTTCTGGGTTGCAAGAATGGTTATGGCTGGATATGAATTTATGAGGGAACTTCCATTTGAAAATATTGTTATACATGGAACTGTTCGGGATAAAACAGGAAGAAAAATGAGCAAATCGCTTGGTAATATTATAGACCCTCTTAATATTATTGAAAAGTATGGGGCGGATAGTTTAAGATTCAGTTTAATCTCTATGACAGCAACAGGACAGGATGTTTTTCTTTCACCTACATTTTATATCAAGGGGAGGAACTTTATGAATAAGTTGTGGAATGCATCCAGGTTTATAGTGAGTGCTGGAGAAAAATATGGAGATAAGGTC
>JAMWBP010000064.1 GCA_023819365.1 Candidatus Omnitrophota bacterium | reverse complement strand
ATGAAATCTCGCTATTTACTGATTTTGACATTTATCTTTTTAAGGAAGGGAATCACTTTTCTGCCTATGAAAATCTCGGTGCCCATTTAATTGAGCATAATGGAGTAAAAGGAACTTATTTTGCTGTCTGGGCTCCAAATGCTGTTGCTGTAAGTGTGAAGGGCGATTTTAATAACTGGGATGGAACAAAACACAGAATGAAACCTCTTGGTAGTTCTGGAATATGGGAAATTTTTATACCTGATGTAAAAGACCTCACACACTATAAGTTTGAAATACATACAAAGAATAATGAGATATTTTTAAAGTCAGACCCTTATGGAAGTTTTTTTGAAATCAGACCTGCAAATGCCTCTATTACATACCACTCAAATTATATCTGGGAAACAGAAATAATAAACCATTCTAACATATACAGAAAACCAATGGCTATATATGAGATACATTTGGGTTCGTGGAAAAGAAGAAGTAATGGATTTTTTTTAAACTATCGCGAAATTGCTGAGATACTGGTCCCTTATTTAAAAGAAACAGGGTTTAACTGGGTAGAGTTTTTACCGGTAACAGAACATCCCCTTGACTCCTCCTGGGGATATCAGACCACTGGCTTTTTTGCTCCTACAAGCAGGTTCGGAACCCCTGATGACTTCAGGTTTCTCATAGATTTTCTTCATAAAAACAATATAGGAGTTATTATTGACTGGACACCTGCCCATTTTCCAAAGGATGATTTTGGACTCTACTTTTTTGATGGAACTCATCTTTATGAACACTGCTACCCACAAAAGAGAGACCATCCTGACTGGAAGAGTGCTATATTTAATTATGGCAGGTATGAGGTAAGTAATTTTCTTATCAACAGTGCTATAAACTGGCTTGAAAATTTTCGTATAGATGGGCTGCGGGTTGATGCTGTTGCCTCAATGCTATACCTTGATTATTCAAGAAAAGAGGGTGATTGGATGCCAAATATATATGGGGGCAGAGAAAACCTTGAGGCAATTGATTTTTTGAGGCGACTTAATACAACTGTTTATAGTAAATTCCCGCGTTGTTTTACTATTGCAGAAGAATCTACCGCATGGCCTATGGTAAGTAAACCTGTATATACCGGAGGACTTGGATTTGGATTTAAATGGAATATGGGATGGATGCATGACATGCTTTACTATTTTTCACTTGACCCGATATATAGAAAATATCATCATAACTGTTTAACATTCAGTTTATTATATGCATTCTCAGAGAATTTTATATTACCTTTATCTCATGATGAGGTTGTCTATGGTAAAAACTCACTTCTTTCAAAGATGCCTGGTGATACCTGGCAGAAGTTTGCCAATTTACGATTGTTAATCACCTATATGTACTGCCATCCGGGGAAAAAACTGCTTTTTATGGGTGGGGAGTTTGGACAGATATCAGAGTGGAATTATGATAGAGAACTTGACTGGTATCTACTTGAGAGAGAAGAACACAGAAAAATGAAAAATTTTGTCTCTGATATTAATACGCTGTATAAAAAAGAAAAGCCCTTGTTTGAAGTTGACTTCTCACCTGATGGCTTTGAATGGCTTGACTTCTCTGACTATGAAAGCAGTGTGGTATCATTTATAAGAAGAGGTATTGATAAAGACAATTTTATTATTGCTGTATTCAATTTTACCCCTGTGCCAAGGTTCAACTATAGAATTGGAGTGCCTTTAAATCTATGTTATCAAGAGATATTTAACAGCGATTCTATATTCTACGGTGGAAGTAATACAGGGAACTTCGGAATGGTAAAGGCAGATAGCATCCCATCACACAACAGACCTTTTTCTATCAATATAACACTTCCACCATTAGGAGCAGTAATATTAAAGCCATTATTGTAACAAAATTTTGCACGAAGGTGAAAGCACAAACTAACAATATACAGAAAACTTAAGAATAATGGAAAAAATTCTTTGTAAATGCAAAATTTTGTTTTTTGTGTAATATACAAAAATGAACAAAAAACCTTAAGTCCCCTTAAGAATTAGTGAGGGGATTTAGGGAAGATGAAACCTTAAGGGGTATAAAGGGATGAAATCCCTTTAACTCAAACTTTTGCAAAAGTTTGTATTATGAAACTTTTTGTAGACAGGATTTGATGATAAAATAAGAACTGTAAAAAGGGGAGAGAAATGAACGACAGAAATATAACGAAGGAAGATGTATTAAGAGAGGTAAAGGAGAAGGATGTAAAGTTTATTCGGTTATGGTTTGCAGATATTACAGGACAGATGAAGGGATTTACGATAACGACAGAGGAGTTGAAGCATGCGCTTGAAGATGGTATGGGATTTGATGGTTCATCCATAAAGGGTTTTGCAAGGATAGACGAGTCAGATATGGTGGCAATGCCGGACCCAACAACCTTTATGATACTACCTTATCGGCCGAGAGAAAAAGCAGTAGCAGGTATGATATGTGATATTTTAAATCCTGACAGGACACCATATGAAGGAGACAGCAGATATATATTGAAGAAGCAATTAGAGAAGATAGGTAAGGTGGGATACACCTTTTATGTAGGTCCTGAGTTAGAGTTTTTCATATTCAAGGATGAGAGAAGCACAGAGATATTGGATGAAGGTGGATATTTTGATATCACGACATTAGATGCGGGCAATGAGGTAAGGAGGGAGGTAATACTTACACTTGAGCAGATGGGTATAGATGTGGAGTATTCACATCATGAGGTAGCACCAAGCCAGCATGAGATAGACCTTAGATATAAAGATGGATTGACGATGGCAGATATAGTGATGGTATATCGTATGGTAGTAAAGGAGATAGCGCAGTTAAAGGGTGTATATGCGACATTTATGCCCAAGCCGATATACGGGGTAAATGGTTCTGGTATGCATACACATCAATCACTTTTCAGGGGAGAGAGAAATATCTTTTTTGACAGCAAGGACACATACCATCTTTCACCTGAAGCAAAGCATTATATAGCGGGGATAATGAGACATGCAAGGGAGATAACGCTTGTGTGTAATCAGTGGGTAAACTCTTACAAGCGTCTTGTGGTGGGTTATGAAGCGCCTGTATATATTTGCTGGGCAAGGAGGAACAGGAGTGCGCTGATAAGGGTGCCGATGTATCAGCCGGGTAAAGAGAAATCCACAAGGATAGAGTTTCGTTCACCAGACCCTGCCTGTAATCCATATCTTGCTTTTGCTTGTATGGTAGCAGCAGGTATGAAAGGGATTGAAGAGAAGTATCCATTGTGTGAACCACTGGAAAGGGATGTGTATCATTTAACAGAAGATGAGATGAAGCAGTTAGGGGTGGATTGTTTACCCGGTAGTTTGATAGAGGCGATAGAGGTAGCAGAGGCAAGCAAACTATTGAAGGAAACATTGGGTGAGCATATATTTACCAATCTTATAGCAGCAAAGAAGATAGAGTGGGATGAATATAGAAAACGGGTCCATGAGTATGAGATAAAGACATACTTACCTATTCTTTAATTAATATTATTGCCACAGTGGAATTAATGGCGGACTTTTCTAACCATGTTCTTCATATTTTTAATCTTGGATTGACAATTTTTCCTTCCAGTATTGCAAGACCTGTTTTTAATCCATAAGATGTTTCCGTAGATTTAATTCCTTTGTCAGCAAGTTGTAAAATATATTTCTCTGTTATATTACACAAAGCAAAAGTTGAGGTTCTTGGAACAACTCCCGGGATATTTGGCACACAGTAATGAATAATTCCTTGGTATTTATAAATTGGTTGTTTATGAGTTGTGGGTCTACTTGTTTCAAAAACACCTCCTTCATCTATAGAGACATCAACCATTACTGTTCCTTCCTCCATAATTTCCAGGTCTGCTTTTTTTATCAATACAGGAGGTCTTCTTCCGGGGATTAAAACCGCTCCAATAATTAAATCTGCTTTTTTTATAGTGGCTTTTATATTTTTTTCACTTGAATAAATTATATTAACCCCTGGAAGCATCTTTTTAAGAAACTTCATTTTTGCTTCACTTATTTCAATAATTGTAACCTCTGCCCCAATAGAATCCGCTATTTTACCTGCATTATAACCAACAGTGCCTCCTCCCAGAATGACAACTCTACCACTTTTTACTCCTTCTGCCCCTGAAAGAAGAACCCCTTTTCCACCATATTCTTTTTCAAGATATTTCATCCCTTGTTGAACACTCAACTTTCCAGCAATCTCACTCATTGGTTTTAAAATCACAAGGACACCTTTTTCTTCAACAAGTTCATAGGCAATGCAGGTTACTTTTTTACTTATAAGTTTTTCTGCCATCTCTTTATCTGAAGAGAAATGAAAAAATGTAAATAATATCTGACCTTTCTCAAGTAAGTTATATTCAGAAGATAATGGCTCTTTAACCTTAACAATTAATTCTGAATTTTTAAAAATATAAGAATGGTCCTTAACTATTTCAGCACCAACTGCTTCATATTCCTCATTTTTAATCCCTGCACCAATCCCTGCATTTTTCTCAATAATTACCCTGTGTTTTTTATCTACAAGTTTTTTAACTGTGCGAGGTAAAATTCCTACTCTATATTCTTCCTCTTTGATTTCTTTTGGTATACCTATGATCATTTTTGCATTCCTTTTATAATCTCAATTATTGAGTCAGCCATATATTTCAAGTCATCTTTTTTAAAATCGTATAACGGTAGATGTGTAAACCTGTGTAAAAATACCTCTTCTGCATTAGGGCAGGTCTCTTTTATCCTTTCTGTATCATACCCTAACTGTTTCATAATTGAAAATCTATATAATGGAGCAAAGTGGGGTATTTGAGTTATACCTTTTTGACCCATTTTTTCCTTAACTACCTGTATATCCCCTTTCAATTTATCCGGGTCAACCTGAAACAGATATAAATGATGGGTTGACTTTATCTTTTTATTATCAAGAGGAGGAGTTATAATTCCTCCTACATCTTTAAACCTTTCATTTAAATATTCTGCTGCTCTTCTCCTTTTTTCAATAATTTTATTCACTCTTTTCATCTGTGAAATAAGAGCAACCGCCTGAATTTCTGTGGCAGAATGATTACCAGGAGCAAAATAATCGCCGCGCCATCTCAATGCAATAACGTCATAAAGCCATAAAGGTATTGGATTGGCTATATTAAATCCAACAAATCTTGCTTTGGAAAAATCTTTCCCTATTTCTTCATTAGTTACAAGTATCCCACCTTCACCAAGAGAAGTAATATTCTTAACCTCATGGAAACTGAAAGCACCAAAATGCCCAATGGTCCCTATCATTTTTCCATCATAGACAGAACCAAATGC
>JAMWBP010000063.1 GCA_023819365.1 Candidatus Omnitrophota bacterium | reverse complement strand
CTGGATACAGTGATTTTTATCCTAAGGGCATTGAGGTAGGAGAGATAATAAGAATAGAGAAAAGTTCTGATACACTATTTCTGAAAATATATGTGAAGCCGTTTAGTTGTATTTCAGGGCTGGAAGAGGTTTTAATAGGTGAATAAGAAATTTGTACTGTTAGGGGAACAGTTTCTTGTGGTAATGGGATTGCAGGTATTTTTTCTGAATTACTTCAAGTCAGCAGTAGTTCCTTTGTTTTTTCTTATATGGTTGCTAATTCTTGTATGGGACGGAAATATAGAAGTGGCGCTATTTATGGCTTTCATTACCGGGATTATTTACGACCTTATCTCAAAGGGATTTTACGGAATGACAAGCATAACTTTCCTTGTTATTGTATATATAAACTCTTTTTTAAAGATAAAAAGTATAACCGGTAGAATTTCATCTATTTTCATATTCAGTATTATATATTTTATGATGGGGCTTTTTAAATATCCTGAAGGATTTTTGTGGAATTTCAATACATTGCTCAGATACTCATTGATATTTGCTTTATATAACTCTATGGTTGGATTTTTTATTGAAGCCAGTATGAGAAGGTTGAGGTTAAAATGGAAGGCGAAAAAAGGTTATTTATCAATCTGACAAAATTATTTTTTACTGTGATTATATTGAGGTGTTTTTATCTGCAGGTAATAAGATATCCATACTATAGAAATCTTTCTAATAGAAACTGTATAAGGACTATTGAAACAGGTATTCCCAGAGGTGTCATCTATGACAGAAATATGCGGCCACTTGCCCAGGATGCACCTGCCTTACATCTTGTATTTGTACCATATGATTTAGAAAATCCTGAAAAGGAAGCAGAGATACTTTCAGGGATTATCTCTATGGATAAGCAGGAGATATTGAGAAAGTTTAAAAAAAAATATATCAATCCATTTGACAGGGTCTATATTAAAAGGCAACTTACAAAAGAGGAGGTTTCTCTCATAGAAGAAAATATGCCGGTGCTTCCCGGTGTGTTCGTACAGGAAGGACTTATCAGAGATTATATACTGGGCAAGAATACTTGTCATCTACTTGGTTATACAGGAGAGATATCCGAAGAACAGTTAAGGGTATTAAAAGAAAAAGGGTATAAACAGGGGGATTTCGTAGGACAGGATGGTATAGAAAAAGTGTACGATGACTATCTAAAAGGTATTCCTGGTGGTATTCAGGTGGAGGTGGATGCTCTCGGTCATCAGAGAAGGATTATGGGCAGGAAGTATGCCTCTCCTGGTAATAATGTTGTCCTTACTATTGACCAGACAATCCAGGAGATTGTTTCTGAGGAACTCGGGGATAGGAGAGGATGTATAGCGGTTATGGACCCAAGAAATGGACAGATTCTTGCTATGGTGAGCAGGCCTGGATTTGAGCCAAACAATATCAGGGAGTATCTGAATAGAGATGGGCATCCTTTTCTTAACAGGGCAATAAAAGGTATGTATTCCCCGGGTTCTGTATTCAAAATAATTACAGAGATTACAGCACTTGAAACAGGCGTAATAGGAGAATATGACCGTGTGGAATGTACAGGAGCAATTGAAGTTGCAGACAGGGTTTTTCATTGCTGGAAAGAAGAAGGACATGGCTGGGTTGATATAAACCTTGCTCTGCCATATTCCTGTAATATATTCTTTGGAACAATAGGGATGAGGGTTGGAGTGGCAAAGATGCTTGAGTTCGCTTCTATGTTTGGACTTGGAGTCATTACAGGCATAGACCTCCCCGGAGAAAAACAGGGGTACCTGCCGGATAAAAGGGAGATAGACCCATTAAATCTTTCAATAGGGCAGGGACCAATACTTGTAACCCCTCTTCAGCTTCTTTCGCTTGTATCAACAGTCGCTAACGGTGGTAACATCTGGAAGCCATATATAGTGAAGGAAATAATCTCACCTGATGGTAAGAAAATTAAGGAATTTTCTCCGGAACTGAAAAAGTTTGTATATATAAGTGAAGAGACAATGGAAATTCTTAAGCGTGGACTAAAAAATGTTGTTATGTTTGGGACAGGAAGCAGAGCACGGCTGGATAAAATTGAGGTTGCCGGTAAAACAGGAACTGTCCAGCGGGCAGCCGAAGAACTTGGTCTGGGCACCCATGGCTTTTTTGCATGTTATGCACCTGCTGATAGTCCAAAGATAGCAATGGTGGTCTTTTTAGATAATGCATCAAGTTCAGAGGCAGCAGGTATTGCAGGTAAGGCATTGAAAAGAATTCTCATTCCTGAATTGAATGATTCTACACGGGCAGAGACAGAGGAGTTAGAGAATGTTGAGATATTTTAGAAGGCAGACGGCAGAAAAAGGTGTGATATTCTGGGCTTCTTTGTTGTTATTTATAGGAGTCCTGATACTTTTCAGTGCATCAAAAGGTGTTCTTGCAAAGGAAGGTATTTTTCTTAAGCAGTGTCTATGGATTATTATTGCAACGATAGCAGGGGTTTTTATAAAAAAGATTGACTACAGGGACTTTCAACGTATCGCCCCACTCCTTTACTTTATAATATCTCTCTTATTGATTGCAGTTCTCTTTCTCGGGAGTGCAGGTGCCTCAAGGTGGATAAGATTAGGTATTTTCAATCTTCAGCCATCAGAATTTGCCAAACTGATAACAGTGATAACACTTGCTGCCTACCTTGCTGAAAAAGATATAAAGAGATTTCCAGTTCTTATTGTCTCACTATTTATTGTCGGGATACCATTCCTCCTTGTATTGAAACAGCCAAACTTAGGGACTGCTTTTATCTTTATAGTAATCTTCTTTGCAATAATATACGAGGCAGGTGCAACAAGAAGGCAGATAATAACACTCTTTATGCTCGGTCTTTTATCAAGTCCTTTTATGTGGTTTATAATGAGACCATACCAGAGGGAGAGAATCCTTACATTTCTAAATCCTATGAGAGACCCACTCGGAAAGGGGTACAACCTTATACAGTCCATTATTACCATAGGGTCCGGTGGGTTGTTCGGGAAAGGGTTTTTAAGGGGGACACAGACGAAGCTAGCATTTTTACCTGAATATCACACCGATTTTATATTCTGTGCCTTTGCTGAAGAGTTCGGATTTATTGGTGTGATAGTTTTACTTGGTATTTATTTTATGTTTTTCAAAAGTATTGTAGAGGTTATCTATTATACAAGAGAACGATTTGCGAGATTACTGGCAACAGGTATCCTTGTTATGTTTATTGCCCATGTTGTTATAAATACAGGGATGACAATGGGGCTTTTCCCTGTTGTTGGTATTCCTCTCCCTTTCATAAGTTATGGTGGTTCTTCTCTTATGGTATCTCTCATCTCTGTGGTTATTGTAGCAAATATCAAAGAAAATACTATTATGTTTTAGTTTTCTGACCACATAAAGAAACAATGGAAGATAAAATTTTGAAACTTTTGCCATATGTCTCTGTCCCTTCCCGTTATACGGGTATGGAGATTAATGCAGTCCATAAGGAGTTTGAAAGGTGTAAAGTAAAATTTGTGCTCTGTTATCCTGACCTTTATGAACTTGGTATGTCTTCTTTGGGGATAAGGATTCTTTATGGATTGTTGAATGATGATAAAGATGTTGTATGTGAAAGGGTGTTTGCTCCTGCGTCTGATATGGAGAGTTTACTTAAAGTTAGAGGTATTCCTCTGTTTACACTTGAATCAAAAAGACCACTTAAGGAGTTTGATGTTGTTGGTTTCAGTATCTCTTCAGAACTTAACTATACCAATGTTTTGAATATCCTTTCCCTTGCAGATATCCCTGTCTTTTCTTCAGAAAGGACAGATAAAGACCCGATTGTTATTGCAGGTGGAAACTGCACTTTTAACTCTGGACCGCTTGAGCCATTTATTGACTGCTTTGTAGTAGGAGAGGGAGAAGATGTAATACTGGAAATAGTGGATGTATTAAAAGAGACAAAAGGAAGAGGAAATATAATTTCATCTTTATCATCTATAGAGGGGGTATATATCCCTTCTATTTCAGAAAGAACTTTAAGGAAAAGGTTTATACAGGACTTTGATAATGCATACTTCCCTTTAAAATGGCTGGTCCCTCTTACTGAGATAGTCCATGATAGGGTCTCTATTGAGATAATGCGTGGCTGCGGCCAGGGATGTTTTTTCTGTCAAGCAGGAAGATGCTGGAGACCCGTAAGAACAAGGAGCCCGGAAAGGATATTAGAGATAGCAAGGGATGTATATAAAAAAACTGGATATGAGGAGTTTTCTCTCCTATCCTTTTCTTCCGGTGACCACCCAGAGATAGATAAGATTGTAGATAAACTCCTATGTGAATTCAGAGACAGGAAGGTTACAATTTCATTCCCATCTATAAGGATAGATACATTTTCCTTTGAACTTGCGACAAAGATAAGGGAGATAAAAAAGACAGGACTTACATTTGCACCTGAGACAGGTGAGCAACTGCGAGAAAAAATGGGCAAAAAGATAAAAGATAGTGAACTTATCTCTCTTGTCCAGAAGGCAAAGGAAGGCGGATGGAAACAGATAAAACTCTATTTTATGCTTGGGCTACCTGAGGAGAAAGATAGTGATATTCTTGATATATCAGCCATTATAAATGAATTTTCAAAGGTCATAGGAATAAAGGCATCTTTCAATACCTTTATACCCAAGCCACATACGGTCTTTGAAAGAAAAAGATTTATAACAGAACAAGAATATCTTTATAAAAAATCACTTATAGTAAAAAATGTCCGTAGAAGCAACCGTATAAAACTCAATTTCCATTCTTATCATAAAAGTTGTGTTGAAACATTTCTTGGCAGAGGAGATAAGACACTATCTCCTGTTATAAAAAGGGTATGGGAAAAAGGTGGGAAGATGGAAAACTGGGATGAGTTTTTTAATTTTTCTCTCTGGGTTGAAAGTTTTAAAGAGTGTGGAATAGATATATCTCCCTACCTTTCTGAAATCCCTCAGAATGTCTCACTCCCCTGGCATAACATCATTGTATAAATTCTTTGTGCAGGGCTTTCAATGCCTTTACTCCATCGGATTTTTTAACCACACAGGAGATTTTTATTTCAGAGGTACTTATCATCTCAATGTTTATATTTTCCCTTGCAAGTGTCTCAAACATCCTTCCTGCAACACCAGGATGGTTCATCATACCAATACCGATAATTGAAACCTTTGCTATATCTGTATCAGATGTTACATATTCTGCGTTCAGTTCATTTGCAATCCCTTGCATAATCTTCATTGTTTTTTCAACTTCTGTAATATTTACTGTAAAGGATATATCTGCATAGTTTTCTTTACTCACATT
>JAMWBP010000062.1 GCA_023819365.1 Candidatus Omnitrophota bacterium | reverse complement strand
TCTTCCGTATTGGCTAACCCTTCACCTTTTTCTTCATCCTTTTCATCTCAGGGGTTATTATCATCTTCCTGCCCGCTGTCTGAATTGACCTTTTATTATTAAACTCTAACATTACAGGGAGCCGTTTTTCAACAGAAAGTATATCAAACTTTTTATGTGGCTCAATCTGATACCAGTAGGCAGTAGAAGAATAATCATTAGCAGTATGGTTCCCATGTCCATGTTCAATCGTTACCTTTATGGACTTTTGAAAGTGCACTGGATTGGTAAGGTGAAAAACATAGGATGTCTGATAGCCACCATGCATCTTACCATCATAGAGAGAATGCCCTGATATTGTCTTACCTTCAAATATAGATGAACCATTAAAAAGAAATGCATTATCCTGCATACCCCATGCCTGATTGAAATAGTCCTCGCTACCTGTTCCATGCAAATCAGGTGGCCACTTATATCCATCAACCCATATCATATCATCTCCTTCTCCCCACCATGTCCCATGAAAATTAGCCACAGAAAGATTACAGCCAATGTAATGGCCTCTGCCTTCTGCTTCAAGAATTACATAGTTGTTGCTATAAGCAACCTTACCTTTATTTACAACATTTGCCTCTGGAGTGTTTACTTTTACTTCAGGTCCCCAGCCAGGTGTAGGATTTTCCCTTCGCCACTGAGCGTGTAGATATGCAATATCATCCCCAAACTTCTCTTTATAAAGTTCATAGTCAATATAAAAATACTGTATATGGACATACTTTCCTTCATTGACAAGTTCTATTTTTGCATATTTTCTGAAAGGCATCTGAAGGTAGCAGTTTAAGGCACACCCTGCCCCAAATTGATATGGCGAAGATGTAGAAGCAGTGAAAGGTAAACTACAGAACGAATTTACCAGAGAATGGCCCAAACAGAAAAAATCACCCAATGGCACATTTATACTTGGGTTTTTCTCCCCATCCCAGTATATTTTCAAGGCCACCTCTCTGTAGAGAAAAAACCTTCCTCCCTGTGTCATCCATATATGTGTGATACATCCAGGACCCTCTATCTCTGCAAGCGTCTTTGTTTCACCTGGTTCAATCTTCCAGCAGTCCTGATTCCTGCCACTTATATCATAACTTGATATCCTCTTTGTTATTGTATCCTTTACTCTGGATAATTCCTTTAATATCCCTGCCATTTTGTCCTCCTCTATATTTATAGTATTTTACAAAATATTATTATCCTCCACAAAAAATTCCACTTGACATATAGTAGCACGAATGTTAAAATAGTAGCACTTTAACAAAAAGAAAGGAGGGAAAAATGAATAGGAGAAGGGAAAAGGACGGGTTTACCCTTATAGAGTTGCTGGTTGTGGTAGCGATAATCGCTATCCTTGCAGCGATGTTGCTACCAGCATTAAGCCAGGCAAGAGAAAAGGCAAGAAGTGTACTATGTATATCAAATCTTAAACAAATAGGTATCGCTTTTGAGATTTATAAAATGGATTATGACACAAGGTATCCTGACAACCCATATTGGAAGACAAAACTCTGGAGTTATGTCTCTGATGATATGAGAAATAAGGTAGGCTACTGTCCAAGCAGGCATGGAAAAACCATACCCTTAAGCAACTGGTATTATGGACAGGGATATAATATCGGCTCTATCCCTGTGGGTGGTACAATTCCCGGATTTGTAGGAAGAAAGGAAGGGCAGATAAGGAATATAGCAAATAAAATCCTTGTTGTTGAGTGGGGAAGACCTTCTGATGGACAGGGTGGATGTAATGCAGGACCCCCTTATAGAAACGATACTGAGTTAAGTCCCGGAGGAATATTGGGCGGTGGTATGACATCTTTCTGGACTGTATGCAGAATACACTCAGGGGGAAGTAATATACTTTTTGGTGATGGTAGTGTAAAATGGATGAAGCCGGAGGATTATCACAGTAATGCAGACGGAACCGGTGCACAAGGAACGGTTATAACCCCTGACTGGAGAAAATACTGGGATACATCATATTAAATTTGAAACTTTAAACTCTAAATAATAAAGTTAAAATGCCCCTCACCCTCCCTCTCCCCATCGGGGAGGAGGAGAAGGTGAGGGGAAAACAAGGGGGAGAGAGAAAAAGGAGAGTGGACACAAAGGCAAAGGGGAAGAATGAGAATAAAGATACACTTTTTCTTACTTATGGTGTTGTTAATATCTGTATGTAATGGGTTCTCTCAGGAGATTATTACAACTACAAGTGTTCTGTCTTCCGTTGTAAAAGAGATTGTAAAAGACAGATTTAGAGTGGAAACGCTCACTCCATCCGGCTACTGTCCAGGACACTTTGATATCAAAGGAAGTCATCTTGCAAGTATAGAAAAAAGCGGACTCCTTTTTGGACAGGGATTTGAACCATATATCCAACAGATAAAAGACATTATAAAAAGTCCTGCCTTTTCACTTGTAATTGTAAAAACTGAAGGTAGTTGGTTTGCCTTAGATAATCAGAAAAAAATATATAATGAAGTAACAGCAGCCATTTCTGAAAAATTTCCACAATACAGAAGTTTTTTTGAAGACAATTACAGAAAAGCCATTAAAGAGATAGAAGAGACGGATGGGAGAATAAAGGAGATAATAAAAGAGAAGAAACTTGCAGGTATGCCTGTTATGTGCAATAACCATATCAGAGAGATGCTTGAATATATTGGCTTTAAGGTTGTAGCCACATATGGTAGAAAAGAAGAACTCACCCCTTCTGATATAAAAAAACTTATAGAGGTAGGGAAAAAAGAAAGGATATACTTTGTAATTGATAACCTTCAGGCAGGTCCGGATACTGGTGAGGTAATAGCAGATGAATTAAAAGTGCCCCACACTACCATATCAAACTTTCCTGAAGGATATCCGGAGACACCAACACTTAGAGCTACATTATATAAAAATACTGAAAGGATAATAAAGTTATATGAAGAAAATAAAATTAGATAATATATCTGTTGGTTATCTCACAGAAACAGTAATAAAAAACCTCTCCCTTGAGATAGAAGATGGAGAGTTTGTTGGTCTATTTGGACCTAATGGGGCAGGAAAAACAACTCTCTTATGTGCTATAAACGGACTTGCGATGATAAAGAAAGGGAAGGTTTATATAGATGGTGAGATATTAAATATCTTCAATGAAAACAGGTTCCGGCGTATCATAGGTTATGTCCCTCAATACTTTGATGTTGACCCAAAACTTCCTGTTCTTACAGAAGATGTTGTCTATATGGGATGCTATGGGAAAACAGGACTATTTAAATTCCCGGGTAAAAGGGAAAAAGAACTGATAGATGAAATAAGTATTTTATTAGAGATAGAGCATCTACTTAAAAAACCATTTGGACAGTTGTCTGGTGGGGAGAGAAAAAGAACCCTGATAGCAAGGGCATTGATGAAAGAACCGGAGATTTTGCTTCTTGATGAGATATTTGCCTGGTTAGACATCAAAATGATGGAAAAGGTAATAGCCATCCTGAAAGATATCCATAAAAAAAAGCATCTTACAATTCTTATAGTATCTCATGATATAGAAACTGTAAAATCGCTCTGTTCAAGAATTATCTGGATGGAAGATGGAAAACTTATCTTTGATGGAGGAAAAGAGGTATTTTTGAAAAAGATTGAGACGGAACAATGGGACTGATAGGATTTAAATTTTTTCAGATGGCACTTATCTCAGCACTTCTTGCAGGTATTTCCTGTGGTATAGTCGGTGTCTGGATAGTGACGATGCGCATTTCCTTTATAGGAGTTGCTATATCTCACGCTGCGTTTGCAGGTGCATTATTAGGACTTATCCTTGGCAAGCCACCTGTTTTGTTTGCATTCTTTTTCAGTTTCCTTGCCTGTGCTATACTTGGACCACTTTCAGACAAAGGACAATTACATCCCGACACATCCATAGGAATTATATTTTCCTCAACATTAGGACTTGCCTTCCTCTTTATGGGTATTTTACCGGAAGCAAAAAGTCAGGCATTAAATCTTTTGTGGGGAAGTATCCTCACTGTAACATTAAAAGATATCACCCTTCTTATTATCACATTGGCTTTAACAATAATCTTTACAACTCTGTTTTTCAAAGAAATTCAGTCAGTTATATTCAATAGAGAGATGGCAAAGGCAAGCGGTATATCTGCGACCATATTTTTCTACCTCATACTTTTTCTCACAGGGATAACCATAAGTACAACACTGAAGTCAGTTGGTGGTCTCCTTGTATTCGCTCTTGTGGTAAATCCTGCTGCCTCTGCTTACCAGATAACATACTCTATGAAAAAGATGTACATACTTTCTTCTCTGTTTGGAGTCGTGTCAGGATGGAGTGGACTTTTCTTTTCAGCACAGTTTAATCTCCCCGCAGGTGCTTCTATAGTTATTGTTTCAACAGTTATATTTATATTATCTGTTCTTTTTTCTCCAAAGAAGGTAAGAGATGGTAGATAAAAAGGAGTTTTTTAATAATCTAGCAGATAACTGGGATGAAAAAGATATTGTAAGTCCGGAAAAGTATAGAAGAATTATCTCTGAAGTATGTATAAAAAAAGGTCAAAATATATTAGATGTAGGGACAGGAACAGGGGTGCTTATTCCTTATATACTTGAAGTAGAAACGAAAGTCAATATCTTTGCCATTGACTTCGCAGAGAAGATGATAGAAAAATTAAAAGAAAAAAAATTCCCTGCCAATGTAAGACCTTTTGTTATGGATATAAGGAAGACACACTTTGCAGATACATTTTTTGACAGAGTTATTGCAAATTCCTGTTATCCTCACTTTGAAGAAAAACCATCTGTTTTAAGAGAGGTATATCGTATCTTGAAGAAGAAAGGACTTTTCATTATCTCGCATCCGACAGGGAGAAAGTTTGTAAATAAATTGCATCAGGCCACACATCCAATTATAAAAGAGGATATTATAAAAGACATTTCATTTCTTAAAGAATCCTTTGAACCATTCGGATTTAAACTTATCAATGGGATTGATGAAGATGACTTTTTTCTTCTTACCTTTACAAAGTAAAATTTGAACCAATACTTATTTCCCTCTTCTTTTCCTCTTAACTTTGGGGAGAGGGTATAGGTGATGGATTTCTGCCTTCTTCCCTCGCCCCACTTGTAGGGAGAGGGTGCGGGTGAGGAGAAGTAGGCCGTGCAGGACTCGAACCTGCGACCCGCTGATTAAGAGTCAGCTGCTCTACCAATCTGAGCTAACGGCCCACGCTCCATTATTATACTTATTTTCTGTTAGTTTTCAAATAACTGAGTTGCCTTATTGAGTTGCCTTATCAAGAAATCTATCACGAA
>JAMWBP010000061.1 GCA_023819365.1 Candidatus Omnitrophota bacterium | reverse complement strand
TTTAACAATTTGAAGGTAGCGGTTGTGGATGAACTTCATAAATTCGGGGTAAGACAAAGAGAGCGACTAAAGGGAAAAGGTAAAGATGTACATTATGTTGTTATGAGTGCTACTCCTATACCGAGAAGTGTTGCACTTACCTTTTATGGGGCACTTGATGTATCGGTAATGAGTAGAATTCCTAGTGGAGAAAGGCGGGTTGTTTCTTATATCTTCGCGTTAGAAGAAAAAGAGAAGGTATATGAATTTATTAAATATCAGAGTTCACAGGGTAAACAGGGATATGTTGTTACACCTGCCATAGAAGGAAATGAAAATATTGAGTCAGCGATTGAAGAATATGAAAGGATTAAAAGGGAAATTCCTGATATATCCATGTCTCTTCTACATGGTAGAATGTCATATACAGAAAAAGATTTTATAATGAATGCCTTTAGAAATAAGGATATAATGCTACTTGTAGCAACATCTGTAATAGAATCAGGAATAGATGTTCCTTCTGCAGCATATATTGTAATTGAACAGGCAGAAAGATTTGGGTTAGCACAACTCCATCAGTTAAGGGGTAGAGTAGGTAGGTCAGGTGATACTGGATACTGCATACTTATCCCTTATTCTTCAGATGATAAAGGTGTAATGGAACGGCTTGAAAGTTTTGTTGATACAGAGAGTGGATTTGAAATAGCGGAGATTGATTTAAAGATGAGGGGCCAGGGGGACCTCCTGGGTGTAAGACAGCATGGTATTCCACCTTTACGGATAGGTAATATTGTAAGGGATATGGAACTACTCCGTATAGCAAGAGAAAAGGCAGAGAACATTGTGAAATCAATACCGCATGATATACTTAAGGAAAAGTTTTTAAGAGAGGTGTTTGTAAATGAATAAAGAGATTGCTGTTTTAATCCCTGCTCATAATGAAGAAAGAACCATTGGTGAACTGGTTTCAGAACTTAAGCAAAAATTTGAGATAGTTATTGTAGTTGATGATGGGTCTTCTGATAAAACGGGTCTTCTGGCAGAAGAGAATGGGGCTACTGTTTTAAAACATTCTGTATGCAGGGGTAAAGGAGAGGCGTTAAAGACAGGATTTAGTTATATTATTAAGAATTTAAGCGGGACATCAGCAGTCCTTACAATAGATGGAGATGGACAGCATAAGGTAGAAGATGTGGTAAATTTTGAAAAGGCATACAGGCGGAATAAAAATATATCTATATGGGTGGGAAAGAGAAGGATAAAAGGAACAGAGATGCCTTTTATAAGGCGTTTAACCAATATCTCTATGTCTATACTTATCTCTCTCCTTTCTCTCCACTGGATACCTGATACCCAGTGCGGGTTCCGCCTTATAAAAAAAGATGTGATTAAAAATCTAAATCTTTTAACATCACACTTTGAAACAGAGTCAGAATTATTGATAAAGGCAGGGTGGAAGATGTATAGAATTGGTTCTGTTCCCATATATACTGTTTACAGTGAAGGAAAAAGTAAGATTAATTCTATAGGAGATACAGTAAGATTTTTCAAGATGCTTTTAATTATATTTTTCCCTCTTTTATTGAAGGTGAAAGGATGGAAGAAAAGGCGAATTTTGTTGATATGAGAAGAATGATGGTAGAAAATCAGATTGTTTCACGTGGGATAAAAGAAAAAAGGGTTATAGAGGCATTCTTGAAAGTTCCAAGGGAGATGTTTGTTCCTGAGCACCTTAAAGAATGTGCTTACCAAGATGGTCCACTTTCAATAGGAGAAGGGCAGACCATAAGCCAACCATATATTGTGGCTCTTATGACAAAAGCACTTGATGTAAAAGGTGGAGAAAAAGTTCTGGAGGTAGGCACAGGCAGTGGTTATCAGTCAGCAATACTTGCAGAGATTGGGTGTGATGTATATTCTGTTGAAAGGATAAAGAAACTTGCCATAAGAGCCAAAAAAGTCCTTAAAGAACTTGGATACAATGTAAAGATAAAGATTGGAGATGGAACATTGGGCTGGGATGAGTTTGCTCCTTATGATAGGATTATTGTAACTGCTGCAGGTCCTGATATACCTCCTTCTCTTTATAATCAACTGAAAGATGGTGGAATTATTATAATGCCTGTTGGTGACAGATATTTCCAGGATTTAATACTTGTAAAGAAGATTGGCGACCGTATGGAAAAGAAAAATTTTGGGGGCTGCCAGTTTGTTCCACTTATAGGTGCTGAGGGCTGGAGAGATGAGGAGGAATTGTGAAAGAACAGGTTATTGTTTATTTAGGGGCACTACCCAAAGAACTTATTACTTTTATCCTGGCAATGCTTCCTATATCAGAATTACGTGGTTCAATTCCTTATGGTATATATAATGGTCTATCATTTAAAAAGGTATTATTTATCTCAATAATTGGTAATCTTATTCCTGTTATTCCTCTTTATTTTCTCCTAAACCATCTTCTTATATTTTTAAGCAGATTTAAATACGGGAAAAAATTTTCTGATTGGTTAAAAAGATACACACTCAAACGGTCAAAGATGATAGAACTCTATGAGATGTTAGGGTTGATTATCTTTGTAGGGATTCCTCTGCCAATGACAGGTGCCTGGACAGGAACTATCGCATCAGTTTTTTTGAAACTAAAACCTAAATATTATTTTGTAGGCGTGATATGTGGTGTTCTTCTTGCTTCTCTTATTGTATCTATTGTTGTATTTCTCTTCCGCTTGCCATAAAAGATTGAAAGAATTTATTCAAATTTCACTGCAGGAGGAGTTTGACTTTCAGTGGTTGCCTGGAAATATGGTTTTTCTTTGTCAAAATGGAACATATCAACAAATACCAGTGCAGGAAAACTTTTTGCAATTTTATTATATGTATTTACTGCTTGATTATATCTCATCCTTTCAACAGCAATCCTGTTTTCCGTTCCTGCAAGTTCATCCTGAAGTTTTGAAAAATTCTCACTTGCTTTAAGTTGTGGATAGTTTTCAACCACAAGGAGTAGTCTACTTAATGCGTTTTCAAGTTGAGTAGAAGCAGCCGCTTTTTCAGGGACCGTTTTTGCATTCATAAGAGATGTCCGTGCCTGCGTAACTTCTATAAAAACCTCCCTTTCATGTTTCGCATATCCTTTTACTGTTTCAACAAGATTTGGGATTAGGTCATTTCTTCTTTGGAGAACATTTTCAACCTGTGCCCATGCCTCTTTTACTTTCTGGTCAATCTTTACAAGACGGTTATATTGAGCGACAGGATATAAAACTACCAAAACTATAACTGCTGCGATAAAAAGAAAAATAATTCTTTTATTCATTTATTGCCTCCCTCTCTGTCAACTAATTTTATCAGTTTTTCAAGAAAACTCAAATGTTCTTGTATAATTTCTTCTATTTGTGCCTTTGTAATTTTCCTCTTTCCTTTTAACCATTTTTCTATTTCTTCAATATAGGAAGGTTTTATAATCTCTTCTGTTATGATTTCTTTTGCATTTCTCAAAAATATCTGTAATGATTTTAAAGATTCTTCAATAAGACCAGTTACGTCTTCTCTAAAGATAATGCCCTGGTTAAAGTTTATAAAATTCTGTTTTATATCTCTTTCAAGTTGTAATCTTATGTCCTGTTTTTTTAAAATTATCTCTCCAAGTATATCTTTTCCATAAACTACAAGATGATTTTCTCTTATTTCTTTCCATTCCACAGGGAAAACATCAGCAGAACTTTTTAAAAAGTCCATGGTAAAAAAGAAAGGTTTTATAAGTTTTTTGAAACAAAATCTTGCAAGTTTCTTTTTAACCTTTAAAAGGTCAGAGACATCAAGTCCTTCTACAATCACTACTATGTTAATATCAGATTTTTTAGGGATATAACTTTCTTTTAATATACTTCCATAAACTACAATACTTAAGAGTTTTTCTCCGAGTATTTCTTTAACTGCATCAACAAATACATCAATCTTGTTTTTTTCTTTTTCTGGTATCACGGTTCCCTCCTTTTTACCATCCACCGCTTGCTCCACCACCGCCACTTGACCCTCCTCCAAATCCTCCGCCTCCACCTTTAAAAAACCCTACCCCTGAACTACTGAAACCACTTAAATAACTTCCTATCAATTTTGTTGGCCAGTGTTTTTTCCAGTCGCTACCATAGTATTTCTTTAACCGTCTTTTAAGAATTTTTTGGAAGATTATTGAGAAAAGCGGTAATAAAAAGATTAAAAAGAAGAAAGGTATAAAGAAAACCAGAAGAATAGCAATTTCACTATATACAGGGTTAATAATATAGGACACACCTGCAATAATATCCGTTATTATGGTTATTGACAATTGGATTAAAAAACCAAGGAGTCGCATAATTGCAAGCGCAAAAAGAAGACAGAATACCTGACATAATACAAAGAATAGAGCAGGAGGTTCTTTATCTTTTTGGGATAAAACTTCAGAAATATCTTTCCCTTCAATCAACTTTTGAATTGTCTCAATTGCGCCGGATAAGCCATCATAGTAATTATTTTCTTTAAATTTCGGAGATATAATATTTCTTATAATTTCTCCGCATCTACCATCTGTTAAAATATGTTCCATACCATACCCGACTTCAATTCTAATTTTTCTTTCCTTTATTGCTATAAAAATAAGGACACCATTATCCTTACCTTTTTTCCCTATCCCCCAGGTATTAAAAATTTCATTGGCATATCCTTCAAGATTCCGTCCTTCAAGACCTTCAACAATAACAACCGCAATCTCTACAGTTGTTTGTTTTTCTAATTCTCGTAGAGAGGTTTCTAATGAATCTCTTTCTTCTTGGGTGAGTAGACCGGCAAAGTCATTGACAAAACCTGTTGGCTTCAGATTAATCTTTCCCGGTGCGAAATAAGATAGAAAGAAAAATATGAGAAGAATCCAATCTCTTTTTCTCATTAAAGTTAAGATATTTTAACTACCTAATTTTCTATTTTGTAATATCTTAACATACCAATTTCTAAGTATCAATTTTTTAAAGGAAACAACTGCGAAGCGAAAGTTGTTCTACCCCCCGCAGTGGTAAGGTGGGTTAATTGTGGAGCGGGGACATTATGCCGCTAATAGTCCAATAAATCCGCCAAATCTTTAATGGCGGGTTATACCGATACATTTGTGCGACCCATTGAAAATGTGTATTATTATGTGTATAATTAATACAGGAGGTGAGAAGTATGAGAAGATTAAACATTACTCTTCCAGAAGAAATATCTCATCATCTTGAAGGGCTACCTAATAAGAGTAGATTTATTTCTGAAGCAGTTAAGGAAAAACTTATGAAAGAGAAAAAGAAAAAGCTGGATAAATTGCTTAAGGAAGGGTACCAGACAGAGAGAAAAGAAAACAAGAAACTTA